>CAZGOR010000515.1:0-2306 GCA_964527875.1 uncultured Bacteroides sp.
ATGGCGGTGAGTCAAAAAGCCAGAAAAAATACGAAGCAAGATGTAAACACTCATCGGAGATGGAAAGAAAAGCTATGGAAGCTGAATGGGCATCAATAAAATACAAACAGGTTGAATTCCTGGCTGATAAGATAGGAGAAATCTACGATGGAATCATATCCGGTGTAACAGAATGGGGATTGTATGTTGAACTTATCCAGTGTAAATGTGAAGGAATGGTTTCAATTCGGGACCTGTACGATGATTTTTATGATTACGATGAAGATAATTATTGCATTACAGGTAAGAGGACAGGCAGGATGTTCCAGCTGGGTGATCAGATAAGGGTAGAAATTGCGCGTGCAAACCTGTCGAAAAGACAGCTGGATTTTATTCTTGCAGATGATTGATCCCTGATATTTCGGTCTGAAGAGAAACCCTTTTTTTTATTCTTTTTCTGTGACAGTCTTTTCACTGTTATTTTCAACTCTTTAGGGTTGTTGTTGTTCTTTATGTTTGAAAAATCTTTTCTGGAAGATCAGTATGATGAAGACGCCTGTGGTAATCGAAGAGTCGGCGATATTAAAAACAGGCCTGAAGAAAATGAATGAATGATCCCCCCAGAATGGAAACCAATGGGGCCATGTGCCTTTAATAATAGGAAAATATAACATATCTACCACTTTTCCGTGCAAAAAGGATGCATATCCGCCACCATCCGGAAATAATTCCGCGGTACGGCCCCAGCTGTCAGTAAAGATCATGCCATAGAATGCTGAATCAATGATATTGCCAATAGCTCCTGCCAGGATAAGGGATACACTGATGATAAGTCCTTTATGAGCTTTACTCCGGATTAGATGACGGATAAAAAACGCGATGCCGGTGATTGCGGCAAGTCGGAAAAGGCTGAGACTGATCTTACCAAACTCTCCCGGTATATCCAGTCCGAATGCCATACCATTATTCTCGGTAAAATGCAGGATAAACCAATTACCTATGATATGGGTTTCCTGTCCGATCACCAGGTTGGTCTTGGTCCAGATTTTTAAAAACTGGTCGAGGATCAGGATAACGAAAATAAGGATAATGGATATTTTTTTGACAGACATGTTATTTGATTCAGAAAAGGCAAAAATAACATATAAATAAAAAATGATTGGAATAATGTCTTCCAATCATTTAAATCAACATAATAATATGATTGATTATTGTTGTTGCTGTTTGGCATCGATACTGAGGGTAGCATGCGGCACAGCACGCAACCTTTCTTTTGGTATCAGCTTTCCTGTCACACGGCAAATTCCGTATGTTTTATTCTCAATTCTGACAAGGGCTGCCTGTAAGTGCTGAATAAACTTTTGTTGTCGTTGCGCCAGTTTACCGGCTTCTTCTTTAGAAAGGGTTGAGGCACCTTCTTCAAGCACCTTAAAGGTAGGGGAAGTATCCTGTGTATCATTGCTTTCACTCTGAGTGATGGCATCTTTTAACAGGTCATAATCCTTTTTGGCTTTATCTAACTTGGCCAGGATTAGTTGCTTAAATTCTTCAAGCTCTTCGTCTGAATATCTCGTCTTTTCTACCATGGCTCCTAAATTTTCGCCAAATATAAGAAAATTTGAATAAACAGGATATGTTATTAAAATTGATATATACGATTCATAAAATTATGAATGTTCTGTATCGATTATTTGATTTTTTCAATCTTCAGCAGGGTCACAATGTCATCATCAATCACCACCTTACGGGAAGTTGCTTTATCCAGCTTGTCAACAAGATTAATTTCTTTTGCAAGTGTTTGGGAACCAATATATTTTTTGTGTTTTTCAATAGCTGTGTTAATGGCATCATGTTTTTGAATATGGATGATAATTTTATCAGTTACATCAAAACCACTTTCTTTCCTGTGGTTTTGAATACGATTAATAAACTCCCGGGCAATACCTTCAAACCTGAGTTCATTTGTAACAGAAATATCAAGGGCAACAGTCAGGTCTCCTTCACTGGCTACCAGCCATCCGGGAATATCTTCAGAGAGGATTTCAACATCATCCAGACCAAGAGTGATACTCTCTCCTTCCACATTGATGGTAAAACTGCCTTCTCTTTCAAACTGTGTAATTTCTTCATGGGTCATCTGGCTGATCGTTGCTGATATGGTTTTCATCACTTTGCCATACCTGGGGCCAAGTACCTTAAAATTTGGTTTTATCTTTTTCAGTAATATTTCGCTTGAATCGGGGAGAAATTCCAGTTCTTTCACATTTATTTCCGTAAGAATAAGTTTTTCAACTGCTTCAATTTTGGCTTTATGATCTTTATTCAGT
>CAZGOR010000516.1:0-2267 GCA_964527875.1 uncultured Bacteroides sp.
GTACACAAAGGATATCACAAAGGAACTCAAAGTTTTAAAGTCAGACTCCTTGGTGTTACTTCGTGCTTTCCCCTGCCTGCCGGTCTCGCTCCGCCGTCCGCGTGCCGCCAAAGCTTTAGCGGAAGCGCAAGCTTCGCGCAGCGCCTTCGGCAAGCCTCTGGCGGCCGAAGGAAGGCGATGCAGGCAGGTTTGTGCTCCTTAGTGGTTTATAAATTTTATTAGTTCAGCAGGTAAGAATTATTATGATGATCCATCGTTTAATATAAACACAGCATGAGTTCTATTGCCGAATTAGTTTTATTGAAAAGTTGTCGGATATTTTATGTTGTATGGTTATGTCGTACTTACTGCTAACGGCGTGTTATGGAACGTGCAAATCTTATTTAATGAATAAATTAATATGTGATAGTTCACGTCCCACTTCTTGAATACCTTGAAGTTACCCGGGGGACATTTTGGGTATGACAAAGTTGAGCCGTTTACTCGCTGTTAAATGTCGCGTATTTCCGAATTACTTTGATAGCATCATCGTAGGTTCGTTGTCCTTCTTCGATGCTCTCATATTCGTAGTCCCAGAATAGGTAGCGGACATGGAGTGAATCCCTGGCGAACAGAAATATTTCCTCCATGGTCAGATATCCTTCTTCATGGATAGGCTCTTGCTGATCAACACGAATATCATTTTTATGATGTTTGTAGGAATCCCCCTGAGCAGAACAGAAAAGTGTGAGCCTGTCCTGGTATTCTTCGTACATCGGGTATGATACCTGGCTTAGATATCGCCGGTGAGGGAGAACATCGGGACCACCCATGAAGATCCCGTATTCTTCAATTGCATCTGCGATCTGACGCATATGCCCATCATTATCAGGCAGGAAATTCGAGTACCAGAAAACGTGACTGTTCGGCAATACATTTTGCAAGTCGGTAAGAATGGCGATTAGTGCATCGCGATACCTGTCTGCAGTGTACCCGAATGTTTTGTAACCTTTTTCTGTTATTTCCAGAGACGATTCCTGGATAGCTATCCCTTCGAAGTTTGGGTGTGCGTCAAACTGTTCACCAAGAGCTTTACCCAATGCCAGAAATCGTTCTATTACAAACGGATGCCACCGGACAGGACTGAATCCTCCCCAATCCGAGTAAAATTCATATTCAGAGAGATAGGGAGGCATTGCACTTTTTTCAGAGAATGACTTATCCATCAGGAATACAATAAGCTGTTTGCCTTGTCCTTTAAGATATTCGAGATCATTTTCTATTGATGAAAAATCATACACTCCTTCTTCCGGTTCTATCGTTCGCCAGAAATACCGCTTGTTGACACCCTGCACTGCCGGTTCATCCAGGTACTTAATCTCAGGCATTTCAAAAAAAGGCCCGACAGCAACATAGTGTCCGGGATTAAATTTTCTTTCGCTCTTATTTACTTCGTTCTTATTTTCAGAATACGAACTAAATAACAGGATTACCACTGCAAGTATTAAATAACTTAAATTAATTTTCATACTTTTTAATCTGCTTTAACTCCCCTAATTTATCTTTTTTATCTTACTTTATATCATAATCATTCTGTAAGCCTAACCAAAATTTAGAAGAATTCCCCAAAGTAGTAACTTAATCTCAATGCCGTATCTTCAGTGCCATCCTTTAAACGGGAGTTCTTAAACCGGAATTGGTTTGAAAGTTTACATTATGCCTTCATAAAACCGAAAAAATATTTTCATCCAATTCCTGGGAGTCAATATAATTATTTTCTTACATTTAATTACTGATTCATTTTTACTTAAAAACAGAACAATGTATTCCCCGAGAAACATCATTACAGCAGCTATTCTTTTGATTTCCGTTCAATCTTTTGCACAGACTTATGTCTCAGGTGTGATTTCCACAGATATATACTGGGATTCTGTGGGTTCACTCTATATCATTACCGATTCGCTTATCATTGATTCAACAGCAATGCTTTCATTGGGGGAAGGAGCTGTGGTGATGTTCAGATACCATCCCGATCCCGCGAAAAAGAGTTACATGGTCATTAACGGGGGCATTCAATCCTTCGGCAGTTCTGAAAATCCTGTAGTTTTTACAAGTGAAAGGGATGATTCTATGGGGGACCTGAACGGGGACGGGAAAGCGAGCCTGCCAAAACCAGGGGAATAGGGATTTATTGCTATTAATAGTGAGGATGCATCGTCAAATGAATACGGATTTTCTAGGACGGAGTTCCGGTACGGCGGGGGACGGAATCCTGATACCCTGACATC
>CAZGOR010000517.1:0-2265 GCA_964527875.1 uncultured Bacteroides sp.
ACACTATCCGGTATCAGGATTGTGAAGGCATTTAATGCTGAAAAAAAGATCACCTCCAGGTTCACAGCATCAAATGAAACCTATACAGATATTATCAACAGGGTTTATCGCCGCCGTTTTCTTGCCTCACCATTGAGTGAGTTTCTTGGGACGGTTGTGATGATGATCCTCATGTACGTCGGCGGAGTAATTGTCCTGAATCAAACTACATCACTCTCATCAGAGGCTTTTATTACTTACCTGATCGTTTTTTCACAGATCATCACCCCTGCAAAAGCATTTACAACAGGTTACTACAATATCCAGAAAGGTATTGCAGCCTATGACAGGATCGATTACATTTTTGAACAACAAATTACGATATTCGACCGGCCTGATCCTGTAAGAGTGAAACAGTTCAACAGTGCCATTGAATACAGGAATGTTTGTTTCAGATATGATACCGAAGTGGTATTGAACAATATCAACCTGACCATTGAAAAAGGCAAGACCGTCGCGATTGTCGGCAAATCAGGTTCGGGTAAATCCACATTGGTCGACCTTCTTCCAAGGTTCATTGATCCGGTGAAAGGGGAGATATATCTGGACGGACTCGACATACGGAATTATAAGATTTCAGATCTCCGGAACCTCCTTGGTATTGTCAGCCAGCAATCCATACTTTTCAATGATTCATTCTTTAATAATATTGCCTTTGGCCTTGATGAACCTGATGAAAAGGAGGTGATCAGGGCTGCTCAGATGGCTAATGCACATGGTTTTATCATGGAAACGCCGGGTGGTTATGATACGAATATCGGAGACGCGGGAAGTAAGCTTTCAGGAGGACAAAGACAAAGGATAAGCATTGCAAGGGCTTTGCTAAAAAATCCGCCTGTTTTGATTCTGGATGAAGCAACCTCTTCACTCGATACCGAGTCTGAAAAATTAGTACAGGAGGCGATCATAAACCTGATGAAAAACCGGACATCAATCGTTATTGCCCACAGGTTATCAACGGTAAAACATGCGGATGAGATCATTGTTCTGGAAGAAGGAAAAATTGTTGAAAATGGCAATCACCGGGAACTCCTGGCAATAAATGGATTATACAAAAAATATCATACCTTGCAAATGTTTTGATATGATCCTTTCAGAGATATGCACCTTGGTCAATACAAGTATAGTTTAAATCTGTATCTATGAAGATCAGCGGTTTTATAATGTCTAAGAATACCTCGAAACTGTATTATCCCGTCAAACAGGCCATCCGTTCTATTCTGCCTGTTGTGGATGAGTTTATTGTTGCCCTGGGTGATTGTGACGAGGATGATCGTACAAGGGAAGAAATTCAAAGTATTCAAAGTGACAAGGTCAAAATCGTTGATACAGTATGGGATATCGATAAATATCCGAGAGGGATGGAGCATGCTCATCAGACCGATATCGCAAAAAGTCATTGTAGCGGTGACTGGTTATTTTATCTGCAGTCAGATGAGGTTGTTCATGAAAAATATCTTTACCTGATCCATGATAAGTGTAAGGAATATCTGGATGAGAAGACGATTGAAGGGTTTCTGTTTAAGTACAGGCATTTCTGGGGAGATTATGATCATTATCAAAATTCTCATTGCTGGTACCGGAAAGAGATCAGGATTATCAGAAATGACCCCGAAATACATTCCTGGGAGTCAGCTCAATCATTCCGCAGGATACCTGATTTTGACGGACTGCATTACCGTCAGCACAATCAAACATATAAATTAAAGGTTGTTGAACTCGATGCATATATTTATCATTATGGCTGGGTGAGGCCGCCCACTCTGATGAGTTCCAAGATGAAAGCATTCACAGCCATTCACAGGGGAAAAGAGAGGGTGGATGAGATGATCAGAAAAAGACAGTTCAACGGGACGTATGATTATGGACCCCTGAACAGACTCCCTGTTTTTAATGGTACACATCCGGAAGTGATGGCTGAATGGATCGACAAATTCGATTGGAAGGGTGAGCTCCGCTACGATGGTCCGCTCAGTGTCAACCAGCCAAGAGCCAAACATGATCTGCTGAGATACCGTTTTATTTCTTTTCTTGAAAACAATCTCTTTGGTGGAAGAAGACTCGGCGAATTTAAGAACTATATCGTCGTTAAGGAATAATATCGTTGATTATTGCTTCGATATTGAGATAATTGCACACCACTGGTGCGGTTGTCGCAGGATTGCAAGATCAAGAGGCTGTCTAAAAAGTCCATTAGTTTTTATTTCTCGCAGATTAACGCAGATT
>CAZGOR010000518.1:0-2251 GCA_964527875.1 uncultured Bacteroides sp.
TGAAGGGGCTGAACTATAAATAGCCAGGGGTGCCTGCCTGCCGTCAGTCAGGAAACCCCTGGTGGTTACAGGATGAAACCCAATCCCAATCCTGAAGGGGTTGAACTGGTTCTGCCGCCTGTCCCGACAGGTCGGGAGTTGTCAACCGGCAGCCATACCAACGAAGGATGACACAGAAAAGTCCGGTTCCAACCTTGCCTACCGACAGACAGGCGGACATATTCCATACCGCTGATGAATGACACAGAAAAGTCTTGTTATTAACCAGAGCAGAAAAATGAAACATTTAATCCAGCCTATGAAAAAAATATTCCTGTCACTAATAGCTTCCACCTTTTTATTCAATCAAATATTCTCCCAGGAAGAATATCCAAGAATAAAAGTCACAGACAACATTGAAATAATCAAAATATCAGATCATTCTTATATCCACACAACCTACATCAACTCACCTCAATATGGGAGATTCGGTTCAAACGGATTTATTTACACGAATAATGGGAAAGCACTGCTTTTTGATACGCCAATGACAGAGGATTTAACCAGGGGATTGGTAACATGGATCATGGATAGTCTGAAAGCAGAAATTACAGGATTTGTACCAAACCACTGGCACGACGACTGCATAGGTGGATTGGAATATCTGCACAGTATTGATATTGAATCCTGGGCATATGACCTGACCAGGGAAATTGCCAAATCTAAAAACCTGCCGGTACCGAAGCATGGATTTTCCGATTCACTGGGACTTAAACTTGATAACATGGAAATACTTTGTAAGTATCACGGCCCCGCACACTCACTCGATAATATTGTGATGTGGGTCCCATCGGAGAAAATTCTTTTTGGCGGCTGTATGGTGAGGGATCTGAGAACACGGGGATTGGGCAATACGGCAGATGGGGATATCCGTGAATATCCTGATACAATCAGAAAAGTCATGGAGGAATATGAGGATGCCAGGATTGTTATCCCCGGGCATGGGCAGTTCGGAGGTGTTGAATTATTGAAACATACGTTGTACCTTGCAACACAATAATGTTTTATGCACTGAATTTTGTAAAAAAATAAGTGGCTGGTATTTAAGGATCACGGCTGTGAACAAGGAATAAAAATTCGAAATAAAAAAACGAAAACCTAACTCACACTCACACGCATCCCGAAAATTAGCAATCCGGCGGCGGATGCGTTAATTTTCGAGGATTCTCGAAATGGTAACGGAATCAAAGATTCCGACCATTTCGGGACCAGGAACCAGAATCCAAAACCCAGAAACCAAGAATCAAACATATTTACCATGAAAAAAATTAAACTTGCCATCTTTATGTTTGCTGCTTTACTTTTACTCAATCAATGCAAACTACAGACCGGTCCCGGTGTTACTCAATCGGCCGATGGCCTTGAGATTCATTATACTATATATGGAACCGGAGATACAGCCATTGTCCTGATACATGGCTGGATGTGTGACCAGACATACTGGAAGAACCAGGTTGATCAATTTTCTGATAATTATACTGTTGTCACTGTTGATCTGGGCGGTCACGGAGAATCCGGACTTGACCGTTCCAGCTGGACATTGGATTCATTTGTTGAGGATGTTGTGGCAGTTATTAAAAAAGTACAACCGGAAAATGTTATTCTGGCCGGTCATTCCCTGGGCGGATTTGTTGCACTGGAAACTGCCCCCGAAATAGCAGATAAAATAAAAGGTCTTATTCTTGTCGATTCATTTCATGAGGTCTTCTGGCCTATACCTGATTCCGTAAAAAATCCGGCGTTTGAAAACTACAGGAATGATTTTAAAAACCATACCTACAGCTGGATTTATGACGGCATGTTCCCTCCCGGCGCTGATTCCGTGATCAGGCATCAGATCGCGGAAGACATGTCATCAGGTCCGGCTGAAGTTGGTATCGGGGCTGTTGAGGATTACTGGTCCGGTGATTATACCGAAACAATTCAAAAAGTTATTTCACTGAAGGTGCCTGTTATCCTTATCAACATCGAACTCTGGCCTACCGATCTTGAGGTAATGAATGAATTCGGCTTCGATGTCCTTACCATGGATGATGTGGGCCATTTCCTGATGCTTGAGGATCCCGACAGGTTCAATATATTGCTCGACGAAGCGTTGAAGATGATTTCGGAACAGTTTTGAAATTGAATTCAGGATTAAGGCTAAGGCTGAGAAAAGGAATAAGGGTGAAGAGATGAAGGAATAGAGGGATGGAGAGATGGAGAGATGGAG
>CAZGOR010000519.1:0-2247 GCA_964527875.1 uncultured Bacteroides sp.
TGCTATACAGTTCTCACCAGTCCATTCCGGCAGGTGGGCAGGGGTTTTTCTCCAGCACATATGATGGAAAACCCTATCAGAAAAGTGGTGCAGAGCCATCCGATTTATCGGATAACCAGAAAGATTTTTTAACCAATGATAACCTGAGACATGTACTGATCACATCTGTCGAGAGCCCGGAAGTTGCTGCACGGTGGAACAATAACGCACAGGCTCTGGTCGAGGGCATAGGACTTGGCATTCCGGTTAACAGCAGTTCGGATCCACGTCACAGGACAAGGGCTGATGCTGAATATAACGCGGGTGCAGGAGGAAATATTTCCATGTGGCCCGGATCACTTGGTCTTGCTGCAACTTTCGACCCCGGAATCGTAAAACAATTCGGACAGATAGCCTCCATTGAATACAGGGCCCTTGGCATAGCCACTGCTCTTTCTCCACAGATCGACCTGGCCACCGATCCAAGGTGGAGCCGTGTGAACGGCACTTTTGGAGAAGATCCGCAATTGGCTACCGATATGGCACGTGCTTACATCGACGGCTTCCAGACTTCACCCGACACAAATGAAATATCAGGTGGCTGGGGTTATTCAAGCGTTAATGCAATGGCCAAACACTGGCCCGGGGGAGGAACCGGTGAAGGCGGCAGAGATGCACACTTCGCATATGGTAAATATGCTGTATATCCGGGCGATAATTTTGAAGAACACCTGAAACCATTCATTGAAGGTGCATTCCGTTTAGAAGGTGAAACCGGTATGGCTTCTGCTGTCATGCCTTACTATACCATATCATATGAACAGGATACAATGTACCATGAAAATGTGGGGAATGCATATAGCAAATACATCATCGGTGATTTGCTTCGTGGCCGGTACAATTACAATGGTGTCGTATGTACAGATTGGGGAATTACCAATGATGAAAGTCCCGATATCACCAGTATGATGGGTGGTGGCCGTTGCTGGGGTGTTGAAGAAGAATATACGGTAGCAAAAAGACATTATAAGATCATCATGGCAGGTGTCGACCAGTTCGGTGGTAATAATGATGCAGGGCCGGTAATTGAAGCTTATCAGTTAGGTGTACAGGAGCATGGAGAAGAATTTATGCGTACACGCTTTGAAGAATCAGCAGTCCGACTACTTATGAATATCTTCAGGACAGGTCTCTTTGAAAATCCCTACCTCGATCCCGAAGCTACAGCCAAAACAGTTGGTAATCCTGAATTTATGAAAGCAAGTTATGAAACCCAGCTTAAATCCATCGTGATGCTTAAGAATAAAAATCATGTTCTGCCACTTCAAAAAGATGTAACTGTATTCATCCCTAAAAAACTTATTCAGGCCGGCAGAGACTGGTTCGGAAACCGCACACCCGAACAATTCGAATACCCGGTCAACATGGATATCGTGCAAAAATATTTTAATGTTACAGAAAATCCCGGAGAGGCAGATATCGCTCTTGTCTTTATCAATAGTCCTCAAACAGGCCGGGGCTACCAGGGAGATGATGTGAAATCCGGAGGCAATGGTTACTTTCCCATCAGTCTGCAGTATGGAAATTATACGACAACATATGCCCGTGATCCGAGTATCACAGGAGGCGATCCTCTGGAACCATTTACAAACAGAACATATAAAGGTAAGTCCGTCAAAGCATCTAACGCTACTGATCTAAATATGATCAATGAGACCTTGAAGAAAATGAATGGGAAACCTGTTATTGTCGTGGTAAATATTTCCAATCCGATGGTTTTCGGTGAGTTTGAACCAAACATCAATGCTATTGTTGCCCATTTTGGAGTTCAGGATCAGGCTTTACTTGATATTCTTTCAGGTGCTGCTGAACCCTCAGGACTCCTGCCCATGCAAATGCCGGCCAACATGAAGACCGTTGAACAACAATACGAAGATGTTCCGCATGATATGGATTGTTATGTCGACTCTGAAGGAAATATTTATGATTTTGCATTTGGTCTCAACTGGAAAAGAATAATCAATGATAACAGGACAGAGAAATACAGAAAATAATCTGTGGATAACCTGTCAGACTAAATTTTAACATTTTGAATTAATAATTTTTTTATTTCTCGCAGATTAAAGCAAATTCCTGCCTGCTGGCAGGCAAACGCTGATTAAAGCAGAAATAATATACTGTGAATCAATAATCTGCGAAAATTTGCGTACTGAATCTGCGAATATCTGCCCTGTGAAATATCCTTACAGGATTTTTGCTTTGCAAAAA
>CAZGOR010000520.1:0-1280 GCA_964527875.1 uncultured Bacteroides sp.
TTGAAAAGCCGAAACCATGATGTAAAAATAGGGTTTACAGGTATGGATATTGCCTGAATAACCCCCTGGTCTATACCGACCCCGATGGGGAATGGATACACCTGTTAATCGGTGCTATTATAGGGGGAACCATAAACTGGATTGCAAATGGTGCTGAGTTTACTTGGGAAGGTCTTGGATATTTTGGAATTGGTGCAGCTGCAGGTGCTTTGGGAGCGGGAGTTGGTGCCGGTATAAGTTCTGCAATGGCAGGAGGGTCATTTGGTGCAGGATTTATTGGTTCACAAGCAGCAATGACAGCAACATCAAGTTTTGCTACAGGTGCGGCTATTGGTGGTGGTACTGGGTTTAGTGCAGGTTTTACAAATGAATTTGGTAATAGCTTAATGCAAGGTCAAAACTTTGGTGAGGCTCTCTGGAGTGGAACTAAAGGAGGTTTGATTGGAGCAGCTTCAGGTGCAGCACTTGGTGGACTTGTTGGGGGAATAGATGCTGCCGCAGATAGTCGAAATTTTTGGCATGGAGGAACCAAAACTACTGATGTTAGCATGGCTATGCCGCAAGTTAATCAAGCAGGGCAATATGATTGTAATTATGCTTGTGCGGAAAGTGTTGATAGTTACTATGGAAATAGTAGAAATCAAGGTTACTTTCAAACATTAGAACTTGGGAGCGGACAAGGATTAACAGATACAGAAATAGGTCGTATGTATGGCAAAGCTGGATATAGTGCAAGACAAATTTCCATTAACACTTCTAACCCAACAGCTACTGCAGGAGATATCGCAAACACGATAAGTGCAAATAAACCTGTTGTGCTAAATTACAATACCGGTGTTAGCGCGGGAGTAAATGCAGCTGGTCAACGAATTACGTTTGGACATGCTACAGTAGTTATGAGAGTGAGGATATTTGACAATGGAAGATTTATAATAAACGTAATGAATCCTGGCTCAGGTTCAAATAGGTTTACTAATGTTCGTTTATTTCATTTAATTTTTGGAGTTTATTAATATGCGGATAGTTGTTTTAATTTTGTCATTAATTATCTGCGGTGGTTTCGTAGTTGCTCAACAGGATAAAATATCATTCAACTATGATAAAGCAAAATATAGTGAAATTGCTCAAAAACGATTTAAAGATTTATGTGCTAAAGAAAAAAATAAAAACATTCCTGTTTTTTCAACAGTACCACTAATTGATAGATTTAAAATAGAAGAATTGGATTTTATTTCAATACCTATTTTTAGCTGGAAGAAGAAACCATATAAATGTGGGGA
>CAZGOR010000520.1:1290-2227 GCA_964527875.1 uncultured Bacteroides sp.
ATTCTTATTAGAACTAAAGCAAGATTTGCTATTTCAAGAGGTGTTAATTGTAAAAAAAGAAGGAAATATAAGAGTTGGTAAGTTTGATATTTTTGATTCCTATAATGAAGAAAACCGAAGAAAAGACAGCATAAATAACCTAGAGTTTTCTTTGCATGGAAGACCTGTACAATCAGATACAAAGAAAGTAGATAAGAACCTTCATAAATACATAAAGGAAAATCCAGAAGTGTTTGTTTTCATGATTAAAGGTTTACATGGATATTGGGCTGTCATTGACGGTGAAATAGTTAAGCTAATTTCAGGAATGTGTGGAATTAAAGGAAAAAATGGCAGCTACTTTATTTGTGAAAACTATGGACAAGCATTTATTAATGATATAATCAATGATAGTTTTAGAACGGGTTATGAATATATAGGTTGTTCAGGTTGTGAAATAAACGAAAAAGTAGAAATAGAAATAAAGTAATTAAAAGAACCCGGCAAGGTCGGGCTTTTTATAACATATTTTATTTATTGAACGAAGAAGTTTACATTATTCAACAATTTGAAGAAAATTTTTAAAATAACATATTTAACGGAATCAAATTGTTTACTAATCTGATTATGAATCAATGATTAAAAACATTTAAAATGAAAACACCCCGTAAAATCTCCATAATAATAACCATGCTCAGCTTTCTTGCAGCAGGTAAAGCCCAGACCGTCTCCTACACCTACGACGCTTCCGGCAACCGTGAAACCCGCACCATCGTGATGGGAGGCGGGCTCAAAAGCGCGGTTTCCCAGAATGAGGATACAGATGAAAACAAAGAGGAGATCTTCCAGGAAACCCTCGAAAAAATGATCCTCACGATCTATCCGAATCCCACTACCGGGAAGTTGTCCGTCCGCTTTGACAACAGACCGGAGGATGTTAAAACTTCCGTTACTGTTT
>CAZGOR010000521.1:0-2214 GCA_964527875.1 uncultured Bacteroides sp.
CTGTTTCACTAACAATGAGCCTGGTTACAAGCTGCAGAGATGACATTTCCAGTGAGAAAAACGCAACAGGCCGTCCATGTTCCACAGCAATATTTCTGGCCATTGAAAGGACAAAAGCTGTTTTTCCCATTGAAGGCCGACCTGCTATCACAATGAGATCCGAATTCTGCCAGCCGGAAGTGATCCTGTCAAGTTTTGTAAAACCTGAAGGTACACCGCTCAAGTGATCTTTTCTTTTAGCTGCCTCTTCGATCTGATGAAGCGCTTCTGTAATCAATACATTGACCTTTGCAGTTTCCTTTTTAATATTTCCTTCAGCAATTTCAAACAAATCACTTTCTGCCTGGTCAAGAAGGTCGTCAACATCTATTGTCTCATCAAATGCCATCTTCTGTATGGATGAAGATACCCTGATAAGCTCTCTCTGAATAAATTTTTGCTGAATGATCCGTGCATGAAATTCGAGATGGGCAGCTGAGGCAACTTTACTGGTAAGTTGCGTGATATATAATGGACCGCCGATCTCCTCCAATTCCTTCTTCTTTTTTAATTCTTCGGTGACAGTAAGAATATCAATTGCCTTTTCCTGCGATGACAGACTGACAATAGCCCCGTAAATTTTTTGATGAGCATCCTTGTAAAAACTTTCTGGTTTAAGAATATCAAGCACTGAAAGTACTGCATTCTTTTCGAGCATGATCGCACCAAGAACAGCTTCTTCAAGTTCCACTGCCTGTGGCGGGATCCTGCCATAATCAAGACTATTGTCACTAATCTTTGGTGAGGATTTTAAATTGCTTTTTAGAGCCATAATCTAAACTGTTATATGATTAAAAAAAACTCCAGCCTGTAAATATCAGATGTCAATACTGTATAAAAATGCCTGAAACATCATACATTTGATATTCATAAACAGGTATGATAAACAAATACCAGAAATGATCCTGAATGATCGAACCGGGAAACCAAAGTTAAGAAATGAGTAATCCCGTATCTATAATCACTCTTTACATTTTTAAACAACAACTGTAATATTTTCAACTCTGTTTGTTAAAAAGGATTAAGTACCTTAATTTTCAATTTTTTCCAGTCATCATTTACCAGACTTTCGATAAAAATTGTTAATAAATATCAGCCATGATCCTTTTCCCAAATGCCAAGATCAATATCGGACTTTCAGTTATCAGGAAGAGAAAGGACGGTTACCATGATATTGAGACTGTTATGTATCCGATTGGTCTTTGTGATGTGCTCGAGTATATTGAAGATAAAGAATGCAAACAAGGGGCCAAAACCTCGATCACTTATTCCGGGAATATATCTTTTTCCGGTCAAAATATCTGTCTGAAAGTAATAAACCTGCTTAAAGGATTGTATCACGTTCCTCCTGTCAAAATGCATTTACTTAAAAATATTCCGACGGGTGCCGGCCTGGGTGGTGGAAGTTCCGATGCTGCTTCCCTTCTTAATTCCCTGAATAAAACATTTTCATTCGGGCTCAGTTATACCCAGCTGGAAGAGTTATCAGGTCACATAGGCAGTGATTGCCCGTTTTTTATCAGAAACAGGCCATCCTTTGTCACATCCAGGGGAGATAAGCTTCAGGAGATACCGGTAATACTGAAGGGATATTTTCTTATGCTTATATATCCCGGAATCCAGATAAATACAAAGGAAGCTTATGAAGAAGTTATTCCGGGAAACAAATCCGGCAATCTTAATAAACTTATCCTCGAACCTGTTGAACAGTGGCAATATTGTATTAAAAACCAGTTTGAAGAATCGTTGTTCAGAAAGTATCCACTTCTTGCTGAAATCAAAGAGGAGCTTTATAAAATGGGAGCTGTTTATGCTTCAATGTCCGGAAGTGGTTCCGCTCTGTATGGTATCTTCAGGAAGGAGATTAAAATTCCGGCAAAACTAAAACCTTATTTTACATACCAGGAAATTCTGACTTGATGAACCCTCATTGTTTTTACACTGGATCTATCTAAAAACAGGCCTGTCCGCTTTTAACCATTTCTAAATCTGACCGTTAACAAATAGATATGAATCATCTGCATAATAAACAGTAAAACACTGCCGAAGCATAAAAAAATGGCTAAATTTTTAATAATGTGTGACTTAGCAGAATAATAATTTAATCCCGATTCGCTCGCTATGAGGCTGTCTAAAAAGTCTATTAAAACATTTAACCACAGAGGAAACAGAGAT
>CAZGOR010000522.1:0-2209 GCA_964527875.1 uncultured Bacteroides sp.
CTCTGTTTAATCTCTGTTTCCTCTGTGGTTAAATGTTTTAATAGACTTTTTAGAAAGCCTCTTACATTGCTTTCATTTATTTATTCAATACAAATAGTTTCAAAACCCATGATTTCACCGAGCTGTTTCAATTCTTGCGTATAATCTCCATAGACCACGGACAGATGATGACCGGTATTCGCCTGTTCTTTGAAAAATCTGGCTGCATCCGGAATTTTAACGTGTATCGTAAGTCCGCACCCATGTAAGTCCATACCGGTTCCCCTGACAATGGTTCCCGATGAAACCAACAATTTTGTACCTGCCGGATTGAACCGGGCAAAAGTAACGGTTTCTCCCTTATCCAGTGTAAAATCATATCGAATGATCGTACCAACTCCATCCTCGGTAAAATATTGGATCTCATAGGGAGGAATCTCGGTACGATCCAAGCCTTTAAACTTCAGTCCAAGGTCACTATGGTGAATGCTCATGATGTTTTCATCCCGGTCAAAATTTGGATTCCCCATGTAGGCAGATTTATCGGCTAAATACATTTCAATCGCCATTGCCAGCAATGCATTTAAATCACCTTCACATACAGAAGGATAACCTTCATCTTTCAATAAACTATGTGTTAAACAGGGATTGAATTTCTTGTTATAGGGGATTTTGGTGGGACAAAACTCAAAACAATCCACCGTGAAACTATTACAATCATAGGTTTTCATTATCTCTTTCACGGTAAGATAAAAGTTCACATCATTTATAATGTTTTCCTTTTTTATATGGACTGCTTCGGCATTCCGTACCAGGTTATCAGCAATCTGTTTGGCTTTTTTCTGTAATTCCTGATTACTGGTGACCCGGTCCCATTCATCCAGGAATTCGGCAAAAGACACATACTTGAAATCAATTCCATATTTTTCTTCAAGGATATCCGCAGGAATGATACTTTTTACACCGAAAGTCGGCTTTCCCCCGGGTCTGTCAGTCAGATATAGTAGTTTTGTTTGCTGAACTGCTTTTCTAACTCTCAGCAGGGCAATCAAATCATCCAGGTCTTCCCAGTCATAGGGTGCATACCCTTCCACTCCATTATATCGCAAATAGGATGCTATATCAACATTTCCCACGCCATGACTGGGATGATTAATAACTGGTTTATGATACTTGCCAATTCCATAGGCGCGAATGTATCCGCTGAGCATAATGGCGTCAGTCTCATTCATTTCTTCTTCCAGTTTTTCCCATTGATCCTGTTCTATATTAAAATCATTAGACGGATCATATTCTATTGTAACGGGCGATAAAATCCTGGCATTGGAAGAAATATTCTCTTTCAGGGATTCTAAAAATGCTTCACGTTGTTTTTTTTGTTCTTCCTGTGTTTCGGATGAAGTCAGCGGTTCGGCCGGAGACACCCTGCATGGGCCGGTAAAATTCTCTGTATGAATTAACCAGGGACAAACCGGTTTAATGTTAATCCTGGTATCTACAGGTTTTTGATTTTGAGCAGATAAAGATAAAATACCCACCATGAACATGATGGGAAGAAGCATCATAAAATGATTTTTCTTCACGTGGATAATAAATAATTTTTTCATAACATAAATAACTAAAGGTTAAATATCTAATTTGAGAAATTTATGCCGGAATTTATTCGGATAAAGAACAGCAGCTATTTAATTACGGCAAAATTAGTTTAAACCCGCAGCTTAAATATTCTATATACTCCTTTTCTTCTGTTGATTTACTCCAATTCTAACTGTTTTGTGGACTATTGGAACGCGCCTCTCCCATATATTCTTGTTTTGGTTCTCATATATTCATCCTTTCTTTATTTTTTATCCTGAAAGTAATGTTTTATGCTGATGTTTTTGTAGAAGAAATCTCCAAGGTTTAAACCTCCAAAGGTCTGTTTCAAGTTAAATTAAGAGCCGGTAAGACAGGCAATACCTTCACGTTTTTCATCCGTGTTAGCCTGTCCAGTAATTCATCAAGGAAACCTAAACTGACCGGTCCCCAGCCCTCATCATCCAGGCCGTGGGTGTTGTATATGAGCCATCCGGAAGGTCCTTCCAGGAAATTGTTAATGGTCTCTTCAAGATGGCTGTCAATATTTTCAGGCCCATAGGATGTACATGTAAGTCTGGCCATACCTTCATACGGCAACGGATTGACCGCAGAGCCGCCTGTTCTGAAGGCCCTTACCTGTGTTACGAGCCAT
>CAZGOR010000523.1:0-2201 GCA_964527875.1 uncultured Bacteroides sp.
GATATCTAATAAGAAGTTATCCTTGGTTAAATTCACTTCACGAATAATTGCACCGGCTTCAGCTAAATAAATTTAGGGTATATAACTTACATAAGCTGACATTATAACAATTACCTCATCACCTAGGTCCAATAAAAAGCCATAAGACTTATCTCTAATGCTTGTTTCGCTCCCGAAGTGATTACAATATCACCAAGACCAAAGACAACCTAATTTTCTATTTTGAACTTTTCAAAAATTTTATTTCTTAATTACACCAATCCCAACGAATCAGAATATTGAGGATTTCCTGCTTTTACCCGAGTTTGACAGTTGAAAAATGCAAATAATTGATATACAGGCACAATGGTTCCATAAAAAAAGTTTACTCCACTACATTTTCTTCTAAAACGGCAGGAGGTATTTTAATGCCCAGGGTTCTTAAGATCAGGTTATTTTCATCCGTGATTTCGGTTCTCATAACCACCCGCTTCTTAAAGGCATTGATAGTAACCACTCTGATCTTGTCTAAATGATAAAAAATCTCATCGGTCGACAGGTTTAATTTTTCCTGGCGGTTGCTCCTAAATTCAATTGCCCTGAGCATATACAGGCTTAAGAAGCAAATCATGATATGGCCTTGGATCCTTTTCCCGGTCCAATGATATACAGGACGAAGATCCAAAGTGGATTTAAGTACCCGGAAACTGTTTTCAATCTGCCATAACATTTGGTAAGTCAATACAATGTCTTTATTGCTCATGGATTGGTTATTGGTGTAAAAACCAAAGAAGCCATCCCATTTTTCTTTTTCATCTACCTTCTGCTGATCAATTACCATTCGTGATTTACCTTCCATTGTCAGATAACTGTTATAAGCTGATTTGGTAACAGATTTTGGTTTACTGCTTTTTTCCAGTTTCTTTTTTAAACGCTCAAGTAAAAGTTCACGCTGTTTCTTATCCCTTTCAGCTCTTTTCTGGCTATAGCCCAATACCAGTCGCTGGTCATCCACGATAATTTGATGGGTAGAGATATTAGCATCAATGGATGTATATTTCTCTCTGTCTAAAATCTCCTGGTGATACTGATCCGATACCTTGCTTAGCTTTGCTGCAATAATATATTCATATCCTTCCGAGGATAGTTCCTTCATTATTTCCTCACCGAGGATACCTTTGTCTCCCACGAAAATGATCTTTTCAAGTAAAAAATCTTTCCTGAGCTTGTTTAATACCGGTACCACCGTTTTCCCCTCATAGGTATTACCCGGGAACAGATGGTAACTGATCGGCAGCCCATCCTGATTAATCACCAGGCCAATGACCACCTGCACACAATCCGTTTTGTTGTCCTTGCTGTAACCATATTTTCTTAACGCATCTGCCTGCTGGCTCTCAAAATAAATCGTTGTCAGATCATAGAATACAACGCTTACCGAAGACTTGAACAAACTGCGTGTCTTTTCAAAAAATGATTTTTCTACCATGTCTTTATGATCCGCAAGTATATCCAGGCTGCGGTATAGATGCTGTAGTTCTACCTGATCAAAGTTTTCACCATAGATTTTTTCTTTCCATTTGTCTATGGCCAGTTTGCTTAACGGATTTATAAGCCGGTTACTGATCATTAACTTTACAGCTAATTCCAGATTGAACTCTATCTTATATTGCTTCTGTAAATCTTCAAGCAATGACTGCATTTGTAAATGCTTCCAAAGGAAATTAACAACCAACATCGGTCCGTATATCAATGCATCTATGATGCTTTCTTCTGATTTGCTTAAAAGAAAATATTGTTTGGAAATAATTGATAATTTTTCCATTAAATTATCGAGGGCACCTGTGGCCAGGAGTTCTTTCTCACGCCCCAGGTTTGCTAATACCCGATGCCTTGTCTTATCCTTCTCACGGTAACTTTCAACAATCTGCAGATAGTAGATGGGTTTAGCTTTGCTTCCCCCAAGGGTTCTTTTAATAAACATGTGACAAATTTTAAATAAATATATCACATATTTATATCATAAACAATTATTATATAGATATTTTATTAACAATCAATTGTTAATACATGCCACTACATTTTAAAACAATTTTTTAAACAAATTTTATAATGTGTTGATTAATAGACAATTAAAAATTTATATAGCCCTGAAAAGGCCTCCAACTGTCAATCTTAGGAACAAAGGTTAACCTAGAAAAGTCCGGTTTCCAACCGGACGT
>CAZGOR010000524.1:0-2194 GCA_964527875.1 uncultured Bacteroides sp.
GGTCGTACCTGTCTTTGTTGCAGTTGTGCGTGGTTTCCTTCCTCTTCTTCCGGTTGTCGTTACTCCCTTATTTTCCTTTGCAATCTGTTCTTTTTTAACAGCAGACTTGCTTAAACCAGCAGACTTACCAGTTTTTCTGGCTGCAGATCTTTTTTTTGATGGAACCGGTTTGTTTGTGCCGGCAGTTGATACATTCTTTTTATTCTGGTTTTCTTGTGACATAATGATAATTTAATAATCTTCCACAGTTTAAATATATTGCTTTTTCAATTATTTAATATTAAATTGAGACTAATTTTACAATCTATCATACGGTTAATAACCAATTATATAAATACATTTAATTAAAATTATAGTGTTTTGCAGACATTTATTAATTTTTTTTTTCAATAAAACATAACAAATGATATCAGAATGTATACGTTTCAACAATAATACAATAATTTGCAAAAGAAATAATGTTTTGAGTATAATCATTAATTTATATCATGAAATCACAAAACTTATTTATTAATTCATTAATCATGAAAACTTCAATTTTTAAATCATTTTCAGGATTCTTACCTATCATTCTTATTATCATATTAATAACCGGCTGTAATGAGGGTAAGAAACATGAAGCAGAGTCGCCCGCTATTATTCCGGCACCTGTTTCAGTACAGGTACTTAAGGGACAATTTGAAATTACACCCCAAACCCGGATTGCATATCCGGAAGAAAATTCAGAGATCAGGAAAATCGTGGATCATCTTAATCAACTGCTCAACAAACACGCTGGTTTCAATCTTAATATAGTTGATTTGGAGCAAGCCGGAAATAACTGTATTTCCTTTCAAACGAATGATTTCCCGGATCTTGGGCAGGAAGGATATGTCCTTAAAAGTAACAAAAAAGGTATTCTAATCAGTGCTGCTGATCCAAATGGCTTGTTTTATGGAATGGTCACGCTCTGGCAACTATTTCCAATAAATGACAGCATACCGGTTATCCCTGCACTCGAAATCAGAGATAAACCAAGATACCAATGGAGAGGTGTCCACCTGGATGTTGGCAGGCACTTTTTTCCGGCTGAATTTATCAAAAAGTATATTGATATCATTGCCTTACATAAAATGAACGTTTTCCACTGGCATATGACTGAAGATCAGGGCTGGAGAATAGAAATCAACAAATATCAGCTTCTTACTGAAATTGGAGCATGGAGGGATGAAACAATCATCGGCCATCCCCGGAACAGGCCGGTTAAATATGATAGCACACCACATGGCGGTTTTTACACGCAGGACGAGATAAAAGAGATTATTCAGTATGCTGCCGACAGGTATATCACAGTTGTTCCTGAAATCGAGATGCCCGGACATGCCCAGGCGGTTATTGCGTCATACCATGAGCTTGGCTGTACCGGCGAAAAAGTCAAGGTAAAAACCGAATGGGGCATATCACCATACATATATAATGTTGATGATAAAACTTTCGAATTTCTTGAGAATGTTTTATCCGAGGTTATCGCATTGTTCCCCTCCAAATACATTCATATTGGAGGAGATGAGGCAAGAAAAGATCAATGGAAAGCCAGTGAAAAAATTCAACAACAGATCAAAGACCTCGGACTTGAGAATGAGGAAGAATTACAGAGTCATTTCATAAAAAGAATCGAAAAGTTCATTAATAATAATGGTAGAAATCTTATTGGTTGGGATGAGATTCTGGAAGGGGGTCTTGCTCCCAATGCCACAGTCATGTCATGGAGAGGTATAGAAGGTGGAATTGAAGCTGCCAGAGAGGGACATGATGTTGTTATGACCCCGACATCTCATTGTTACTTTGATTATTATCAATCACAAAACAGAGATCAGGAGCCCCTGGCTATAGGAGGATACCTGCCTATAGATACCGTTTACTCTTTTGAACCCACACCTGAAGCACTATCAGAGGAAGAAGCAAAGCATATACTCGGTGCACAGGCTAATGTCTGGACAGAATATATTGCAACAACGGAACATGTTGAATATATGCTTTTACCAAGATTGAGTGCATTATCGGAAGTTGTCTGGTCGCCTGAAGAGAAACGGGACCTGGAAAATTTCAGAGAAAGGCTCGAAACACAGGTGAAAAGATATAAGGCTATGGGATGGAATTACAGGCCTTTGGATGAATAATATCCCACTCACCCGGTGACTGGCAGTCACCCGGT
>CAZGOR010000525.1:0-2191 GCA_964527875.1 uncultured Bacteroides sp.
TTAATCTCTGTTTCCTCTGTGGTTAAATGTTTTAATAGACTTTTTAGACAGCCTCCTAAAACTATAGGAGCTGTGTAGTCAAACCCGATTGCCAATCGGGGCACATTGGTTCGGTGAGTATTGGATTAATCCTAAAGACACATGCAACGATTTAAAAATGGATATAATACAACCCCATCTTCCTGGCAATATTCATCTAAGAAAATTTGATACTTATCGCTTTTCATATTACTTTAATGTCATATTTATTATCATGTAAACATATTCCTAATAAAATGAAAAAAACGAAACGTATCATTCATTTAACCATCTCAATTTTCTTTCTCCTGTTGATTCTTTCAGCTTGCCGGACACAGAAAGAGGAGATTGAAGAAAGATCACCAAACATTGTATACATTCTTGCCGATGACCTTGGAATTGGTGATTTGAGCTGTTATGGCCAGCAGCATTTTACCACGCCTCATATCGACTGGCTTGCTGAGAATGGTATAAGATTCACCCGGCATTATTCAGGGAGTACTGTTTGTGCCCCATCCCGGTCGGTATTAATGACCGGCCAGCATACAGGTCATACACCCATTCGTGGCAATGCAAGACTACCTTTACCCGATTCATCAATTATTGTTGCCGAGATGTTAAAAGAAGCGGGTTACAGCACGGGGATCTTTGGTAAATGGGGTTTGGGATTATTGCACGAAGATGGTCCTGATGAAGGTTATCCCACAAAACAGGGATTTGATGTGTTCTTCGGATATGATAACCAGGGGCTGGCACACCGTTATTACCCTGAAAGTTTAAGGGATAACGAGAATATTATACCACTCCCGGGCAACGATCATGTTCATACCGTCACATATGCCCCGGATACCATACACCGGAGAGCCCTGAAATTCATCGAAGATAATCAAAACAACCCGTTTTTCCTTTATTATGCTACCATCATACCCCATGCCGAACTGATCGTGCCGGATGATTCGATCATCAGGAAATTTTCAGGTATGTTCGAAGATGAACCTTACCAGGGTCAGGACTATGGGGTTGAAAACTTTAATCCGGCAGGATACTGTTCCCAGGCACAACCAAGGGCTGTATTCGCTGCAATGGTAACAAGGCTTGATATCTATGTAGGCCAGATCGTCGAAAAGCTGGAAGAGCTGGACGTACTCGAGAATACCATTATCATGTTTGCCAGTGATAACGGAACACATCTGGAGGGAGGTCATGATCCTGTTTTCTTTAACTCATCGGGAGGATTAAGAGGACACAAACGCGATCTGTATGAGGGAGGTATCCGGTCTCCATTTATTGTTTTCTGGCCCGGGAAAATTGAACCCGGAAGAATTTCTGATCATATTTCTGCATTTGAGGACTTTTTACCCACCGTTGCTGAAATAACCGGACAATCATCACCGCATAATATTGATGGCATTTCTTTCCTGCCAATACTGCTGGATAAGGGAATCCAGCAACAACATGATTACCTTTACTGGGAATTTCATGAACAGAACGGCAAACAGGCAATCAGAAAAGATAACTGGAAGACTATAAGACTGAATGTTATGGAAAATCGGGATAATCCCATTATATTGTTTGACCTGGAGAAAGATCCATATGAAGAAAATGATGTGTCATCCCTCAATCCTGACATTGTTCAGGAGATGGATAAATTGATGAAATCGTCGAGGGTTGATAATCCACAATTCCCATTCTATAGAGAGGTACCCTGATTTGACAGAAAATTTTTTATTTCTGTTTATTTTATTTATCTTGATCTGCTGGAATAAAGATCTGGTTTTTCGTATTGAACTCTGCTGATTTTTTCTGTTAGCTTTTTCTGATTGTCTTAAAGATTAATTCTATTGATAAGTAGAGGATAAATAATTTCCAACAGTTATCTCTTGATTGTCCGATATTTAATTCAATTAATAACCCTGAATTTACAAATAACTATATACTATTTAACCTGTTGTGCGATTGAATCGACCAATACGTTATTATTTATTATTAACCTGATTGTCTATTAATAAAAGACTAAATAACTAATAATTATAACTAAACAGATCATGAAAAAACTGTTTCTTCTTTCAGGGATTGCATGCATCATAGGGATTCATGTTATGTATTCCCAAACGCATGTATCAGGATACATTTCCTCTAACACAACATGGAATGTGGGGGGAAGTCCTTATAT
>CAZGOR010000526.1:0-2189 GCA_964527875.1 uncultured Bacteroides sp.
TTATTTGAAGCTATAAGCTGGACTGAAAAATCGAAAAGGAGAAGGTTACTTACTGAAAATGAGTATTTTTATATAAAAGAGAAATTAAATGTTTTACCAAAAGAAATAAATTCTCTTATTCGCTATACAAACCTCAAACTTCTAAAATAAATTTCCCTTATAAAAAGCAATATAATAATGAAACAATGAAACAATTTAGCAATTTAACAATATAAAGCCTTTTATCAATAGTCCTTTTCAAGATATTTATTATAATACTTCTGATATAGTTCTTGCCTGAATTGTCTGGCTTTTTCCTGCCGGGCTTGATAATCTTTTCTGCTTTCCGATCTTTGCTTTTCTTCAAATAACCCGGACTGATCCATTTCGGCTTTGAGTTCATCCCAGTAGTAAAACTCAGCGAAAAACCGTGGAGACATTTTCCATAGCATTACCTTTCCGTCATTGGAACCGGTGATGATCTTATTACTATCATGACTGAAATCAGCCACATTCAGTACATCGGAGTGGTCAATAAAAGTGTAAATACAATGTCCTGTCTCTACTTCCCATAATTTTGCTGTTTTATCCCAGGAGGCACTGATCAGGAATTTGCCATCCGGACTGAAGCGGACGTACATGACAGCATACTGGTGTCCTGACAAAAGCTTCATGATCTTACCCGTAGCAACATTCCAGATCTTGATCGTTTCATCGAGGGATGCACTGGCAAGAAGTTTTCCGTCGGGACTAAAATCCAGTGAATAAATATTACCTCCGTGTGCACTGATACTCCTGATCATCTCTTTTGTTTCAGTGTCCCATATCTTGATGGTTTGATCGAGAGATCCGCTTGCGATATATTTATTATCCGGACTGAAAGCAACGGCAAGTACTGATTTTGTATGGCTTTCAAAGTAATGAATCATTTCGCCTGTTTCGATATCCCAGAGCCTGAATTTATTCAGCAGGTCAGTACTGACAAACCGTCTGCCATCAGGGCTGAAACGTACATTCCAGATGTGCGTTCTGTGTCCGTCAAATGAACGGTATGTTCCGGATTCAAGATCCCAGAGCAGGATCTGTGTTCCACCTCCACTGATCAGAAATTTGCCATCCGGTGAAAACTCAAGGAATTGAACCTTATTGGTATGTCCTGCAAATGTTTTTACAATTTCTCCCGTTTCTGCCGACCAGATATAGATTGTTTTATCCTCTGCTCCTGAGGCAACAAGTTGATCATCCATGCTGAAAGCAGCTGTATATACAGGTTCCTTGTGTTCATCCATGGTCAGTAAGAGGCTTTCATCTTTTTGCGCATGGAGATTAGATATTAGAAAAGAAGTCAGTAACAGAAAAAGTTTTTTAAAGGAATAATCATTCATAATTATTTAATTTAACGTGAGTTCGATATATATTTTGTAATAACTTATTGATTTTTTAACTGATATATGTTTCTGGAATGCTGAAATCCCGACAAGTCGGGACTGGAATATTGGGTTCTAAAGATATACTAATCTTATTTAAGTTCATCATTCCATCATTCGCCCGATACGCTTCGCTATCGGGATTGTTCGATTTTGGCAATTCGTTTCGCTCCGCTCACAAACTGCCAATCTCACGAACATTATTCCATTATTCCATATATCGCGGACTATTAAAATTATTCATATTCAGCACGTTAAAACTCATTCTTATTTCGAACTGGCGTTATTTTATTTATCAGGAATAATCTTGGGTGGATTTGGAAGATCAACAAAAAAAGTTGACCCTTTACCCGGTTTACTTTTTATTCTTAGTTTCCCATTATTGATTTTTACATATTCATGGCACAGGATCAGTCCAAGTCCTGTACCTTCTTCATTGGCAGTCCCGGAGGTTGAAAAATGCACATCTATTTTGAAGAGTTTTTCAATATTCTCCTCTTTAATACCGACGCCGGTATCTGTAACAGATATTTCTGTCATCCCGGATCCGGGTTTGCGGTTAAACGTTACTTTTCCAGCAGGCCTTGTGAATTTGATTGCGTTCGAAAGGAGGTTTCTGATGACAGTGCTGATCATGTTTGGATCGCAAAAAACATTGGTTTTTGGTTTGACATTATTGATCAGGGTTATATTTTTTTCTATTGCAGTTCCTTTAAGCAGGCCGATGATATCCGAGATAATGTCATATATATCAGTAATAATGGGATTAAAATCCAACCTGCT
>CAZGOR010000527.1:0-2185 GCA_964527875.1 uncultured Bacteroides sp.
ATTGGTGAATTGGTGAATTGGTGAATTGGTGAATTGGTGAATTAGTGAATTAGTGTGTGTGGGAATTGAGTTTGAGTGTGGAACTGGTAATTACGTTTGGCAAAGAGACTTTCAAACTTAATAATGACAACTGAAACACAATAAAAATTGTTAAATGGTTAACAGAATTAGAAGAACAGCAATTTAACAATTTAGCCATTTAACAATGAATCAGGAAACACCATTAAATATGGAACACAGGCAAACATTATATAAACACATCCCTAACCTGTTTACCCTGTTTAATTTATGTTCCGGTTTTCTCTCCATCATTTTTTTACTATACAGGAACCTTGAAGCAGCTGCCCTGTTCATTATTATTGCATCCCTGTTTGATTTACTTGATGGTTTAACTGCCAGGCTTTTCAAGGCAACCTCAGATACCGGTAAGGTACTGGATTCAATTGCCGACATGGTCAGTTTCAGTGTTGCGCCATCAGCAATGCTTTTTGTAATTATCGAATTCTCTCTTACCCGCACAAGATTAGATTTCTCCTTTGGTACGGCAATATTTACCGACCGTATATTACTATTTTCTTCTACCATCTTCCTGATCGCTTCAGCATTACGGCTTGCCTGGTTTGTATTACAGGAAGATACAACCATGTTCCTGGGACTCCCTGCGCCGGCAGCTTCTATATTCATATCAGGACTGGCATTTATTCTTATGGATCCTGTTACTGAAAGGATCGCTGAATGGATCCTGAATCTCTATATATTGATCCCGTTAATACTTATTCTGAGTTTTTTAATGATCAGCAGGATACGGTTTATCTCATTCAAATTCAAACATTTCAGTTTTAGTAAAAATAAAGGAAAGTATATTTTTATTGCACTTTCTGCTGTAATTTTAATATTATTACAGAAATTTGCATTTTCTCTTATTGTTGTTTTATATATTCTTGCATCTGTTATCAATCACTTTCTAACAAAACCTTCTGAACTATGAAATTTATTGCTGAAATCAATATTATGCCATTAAAAGAATTACTTGATCCGCCGGGAAAAGCTGTTACAAACAGCATAAAAAACCTTGGATTTACTGAAATTTCAAATGTCCGTATAGGAAAACATATCACGCTGGAGATAACTGCAGAAAGCAGGGAATTTGCCCTTGAAAAAGTCAATGATATCTGCAATAAAATCCTTTCAAATCCAATTATAGAAGGTTATGAATATTCCTTGCATGAAGAGTAAGGAGTAGGGAGGAGGGAGTACATAAATTAAAATTTATAAAAAAGAATACTAACAGGTGTGTGAATTGGTGAAATATTTGCGCAGCAAACATTCGCGAGCGGGATGTGCCTGCCTGCCGGCAGACAGGCGGCAGAACTTTCCGGGTAGAGCGGAGCGTTACCGCACCGCTCCCCCACAGATCCGGACGTGCGCAACTAACGCATCCGGTTCCTCAGGATACGGTTTTGCTCAGAGATAGCTATGTACAATATACGGCCTGAGTAAGGGGTAATGATGAGTAACTAGAGATCCAAAGGTCTCCCAGTTAATCCTCTTACCACCTCTGCGGTTCATCCACTTAAAAAGTTCCCGCTCAATAACATAATAAAAACGACTGATGCCTCTACTGTTAAACGTAATGCCATAATAGCTGTAGTATCCCCTTAGCTTCATATTTACCTGCTCGATCACGTCCCTCAGATTCTGGTGACGGTTCTCCTTAATCCAATGACTAACAGCTTTCACCTATTTATTAAAGCTTTTATGACTGGTTTTCCGCTTTAGCACCCTGTTGCCCTTCCTGCTTATTCCCCAATAATGAGTGAACCCCAAGAAGTCAAAGGAGCCTCCTTTAGTTGTTGATTCTATTTCTACCAGCCTTATCTTTTCCGGGTGTAAAGTTAATCCATACTTCCTGAAACGCTGGAATATAACCCTCATCACCCGTATGGCATCCTCCTTCTTCTCAAATCCCATTACCCAGTCGTCTGCATACCTCACTAAAAAGCTCTCTCCAAATAATTGTGACTTAATCAATACGTACCATTCATCCAACACTTCGTGCAGATAAATATTACTTAGAAGCGGTGATATGATGCCACCCTGTGGCGTACCCTTTTTTGTTTTCCACATCTTCCCTTCTTCCATCACTCCCGCTTTGAGCCATTTATCTATCTGCCGCTGTATCACT
>CAZGOR010000528.1:0-2182 GCA_964527875.1 uncultured Bacteroides sp.
CAAATTTTTCGGAGAGATGCCGGAGCGGTCGAACGGGGCGGTCTCGAAAACCGTTTCCGCCAAAAGGCGGACGGGGGTTCGGACAATTTCCACAGCGAAGTGAAGGAAATTTTCCTTGAGCGGGATGTGTGCCCGCCTGGCGGGTAGCGAAAAATCCCCCTCTCTCCGCCAACGCTCATTACAAATTTTTCGGAGAGATGCCGGAGCGGTCGAACGGGGCGGTCTCGAAAACCGTTGATCTGCTCACGCGGATCCGGGGGTTCGAATCCCCCTCTCTCCGCAATCACAAACCAAACCGCGCTTGCGCGTTTTTTTATTTCCGAAGAATCCGTTAAAAGCTTGCTTTTATAAGGATTTGAAGGAAATAAAAAATACCCGGCAGGGTTTGGTTTGGGATTGCAGGAACTTACCATATGGGATCATGAGCGAAGCGAATAATCCCCCCCTCCCTGCAAACCCAAACACACCAACACTAATTATTCTATTACTATTTTCCCCCTGTAGGTATTGGGACCTCTAAGCTCCAGCAGGTACAATCCTTTGGATAATCCGTTACGGTTCATATCTATAACAGATCCGGTGATATTATCAATTATCTTTAAAACCTTCCCGGACAAATCAGTTATAATCAATTTATATTCTTCATTCGCCGGATTTGGTAAGCTGATTTGTACGCGATCACTGAATGGATTTGGATAAATTTTCAATATTGCATCTGAAGGGATATCATTCATTCCTATTGTCTTATCAGTCCAGAAATATGCCTCAAATCCCTCTCCCGTGATATTCTGATCTGTTATAAATTGGATAAACATTGTGTTTCCGGACTGAATCTGGTAAGGTGGTTTGTTGTTGTTATCATATGAACCAATTAAAGGTGCATTTTCATTTTGTCCATCATATATTTTTAATATACCTCCCCGCGTTAAACATTCATATTAATCGTTCATATAAGTTAATTAACACATTTTTAACAAAGTATCGCGATTATATTCTTCATTATCTTATACTTCCTCACTAAATTCACATATTCATATAAAACATAAATCCAATGAAAAAACAAATTTTCTCCACCGGTTTAATCCTCGGATTTTTAATTCTTTTTATTCCATCCCATATTTATACCCAGGACTGGCCTCAATGGCGGGGTGTAAACCGCGACGGTAAAGTAACCGGTTTTAATGTTCCTCCTGAATGGCCCGATGAATTGAAACAGAACTGGAAGATTACGGTAGGTTTCGGTGATGCCTCACCTGTACTGGTGAATAATAAACTCTACGTATTCACACGGCAGGCTGATCATGAAGTACTGCGGTGCCTTGATGCAAACACCGGAAAAGAATTATGGAAGAACAGTTATGCAGCCGGTACCGTATCCGGACCAGCCAGGACACATCCCGGACCCAGAAGTACACCAACAGTTGCTGAAGGAAAAGTTCTCACACTTGGTGTAAATGGGATCATCTCCAGCCTTAATGCAAATACCGGAAAGGTTATCTGGCGCAAGGATGAGTTTACCGATGGTGTGCCAGAGTATTTTACCGCAATGTCACCTATCGTTGTTGATGGCATGTGTATTGCACACCTGGGAGGCTCCGGGAACGGAAAAATTATCGCTTTCGGCCTGGCAACAGGAACCGTTAAATGGAAATGGAATGGTGACGGTCCGTCTTACTCCTCTCCCATACTGATGACAATAGATGGTAAAAAACATGTTATTGTACAAACAGATAACAATTTACTTGCTTTAGCATTACCAGATGGAAAACTCGTGTGGCAAATACCCACACCAAATGAAAGCAGGTTTTACAGTTCAGCAACACCTATCGTTGATGGACAAACCGTAATTTATACAGGACAGGGAACAGGTACCAGGGCTGTTAAGATAAAAAAGCAAGGTGATGGTTTTGTAACCAATGAACTTTGGAGTAACAAAGAACTGGGTACTGCATTCAACACACCGGTATTAAAGGAAGGCTTCCTTTATGGCCTGAACGATAAAGGCAAATTGTATTGCATGAATGCTCAGAACGGTCAGACAGCCTGGATTGATCCTTTAATGCACAGGAACTTCGGAGCGATCCTTGATGCCGGTTCAGTTATGGTTACCCTGCCAAGCACCTCCGAACTTATCGTTTATAAGCCCGATGGAAAGGGATATACGGAGCTTGTTCGTATCAAA
>CAZGOR010000529.1:0-2180 GCA_964527875.1 uncultured Bacteroides sp.
CTCCGTCCCTCCATCTCTCCGTCCCTCCATCTCTCCGTCCCTCCATCTCTCCGTCTCCGGGTCTTTTTGGTATTGGTTATTATCAGAAGAGGTTATTGTCTCAACCATATCAACGTAACATCTCCCGACCGCACAATTGTTTTCCCGTTGGCGAACCTTACCCTTGCTTTCCAGATATAGACACCCTGTGCTGATAACTGGTCTTCATAGTAGCCGTCCCAGCCGATGTCCACGTTATTGCTTTCGAATACCTGGTAGCCGGCCCTGTTGAAAATTTTCAGTTCGTATTCAATGATGTCATCGGTGACGACGGGATGGAATACTTCGTTTTTCGGATCGTTGAGCTGATAATATCCACCAACGGGGCCATTCATATTGGGCGTGAAAGCGTTCGGGAAGATGATCTCCTGTTCCGTTGGGGTGAAAGCGTTCAGGATGGTAACGGAATCATAACACTGGTTTTCTGTCCATACTTTAAGCTTGACATCATAGTTGCCGGGTGAGTCGTAATAATGAACAGGTTCGTCCAGGTTTGAATGTGTGTTGTCGCCAAAATCCCATTTATAATAATCCGCATCCCTGGAATAGTTGTAGAAATAAACAGGTTGCCCGCTGGTGATGGTAACATTATGATCGATCTCAAAATGGGCTTTCGGTGTGGTATATACTGTGGCTTTTGAAAAAGCTGAATATTCTTTTTCATCTGTTCCTGTAATCTTCAGTGTTACAGGATATTCGCCGGGCTCGTCAAAGACATAGCTTGGATTTGCTTCATCTGAGCTGCCCCCGTCGCCGAATATCCAGGACTGGCTCACAGCATTTTCCGACTGGTTGATGAAATCGACAGTCAGCGGAGCACAGCCTGATTGCCTTGACATTTCAAAATCTGCCGTGACAGATAATGTCTCTGCTTTTTCAGATTCTTCTGTTTCTTCATGTCCCTGCTCTTTAAGTATTCCGGATTCAGATGGCCGGGATTCTGTGGTGGATTCTTTTTCGGTGGTTTTTATCTGTTTATCTGCGTCAGCCTGGTCCATTTCACCGGTTTTTGTTTCGGATCCGGTTTGTCCCTGCCTGCCCGGGCGGCTGGTTTTTCGTTCGGTTGTAATATCATATTGTTCTGTTGCCTCACCCTGCCCAGGTGTTGATGTGTCTTCGGTGATCACGGATTCTTCTGCAGAAGTATAGGGTTTTGATATTTCTGGCCGGTTCAGGGTGCTGATCAGTATGACCGCCCCGGTTGTGATAATGAGAGCAGCACCAAGCCAGTAAGCATTAAATGTATTCATACTGAACCTGAAAAACTCATTCCACATGAGCTTATAGCGGATACTGGTCCACATCCCGGACGAAGGTTCGGCTTTGAACCCGTCAAAATGTGAACGGTACAGATCTTCAATATTTACTTTTTGATTACTCATCCTGTGGATGCGTTTTCCGTTCTTTTTTCAGTTCAAATAATTTCTTCCTGATCAGACTTCTGGCTCTTGAATATTGTGATTTGGATGTATTCACATCGATATCCAGAAGTTCGGCAATCTCCTTATGTTTATATCCCTCAATAGCATAAAGGTTAAAAACCATCCTGTATCCTTCGGGCAGGTTGGTGATCACATTCAGCAACTCCTCTTTCGTGAAATCAGCCATTTCAAATTTGTATCCTGAAATATCGGTCTCCCTGATACCCTCAATATCCTGATGATACTGATGTTTCAGGTTACGATGATAGTGTGTGATGGCTGTATTGATCATGATCTTTTTCATCCAGTTGATGAAAGAACCTTTGCCCGCAAAATCCTGTATGTTAACATAAATTTTGACAAACCCGTCCTGGAGGATATCTTCAGCCTCCTCTCTTCTGTCCGAATAACGGATGCAAACTCCCAGGAGGACAGATTTATACCTGTCGAAAAGGGCCTTCTGTGCTTTCTTATCTTTGCGGCAGCAACCATCGATTATTTCCTTTTCATCAAGCATGGGTTTCGTTCGATATGATGACTTAACAGGATTTGATTTGGTTGCATACAAAATTGCGAAATTATTGATCCTTTTAATAGTTTTTTTATAAAAAACTGTTAATAAGGATTTTAAATTGTTCTGATAAATTAAAAATATCTAACAGGATTATGATGGGGGCTTTGCCCCCATGCCCCCAAGGGGGCTTCGTCCCCTTGAATCCC
>CAZGOR010000530.1:0-2149 GCA_964527875.1 uncultured Bacteroides sp.
GCCTGTATTATAATAGTTTTAACAATTCATAGGTAACTATTTGAATTTAGATTGGAATTATATTAATTTTCCTCTACAAATCCGGTCTCTCATTTTTATGCAGTCTGTGTATAATAATTATTTTATGTAAGTTTATATTATCAAATCTCTCAATATCAAAGATAGATTCCTGACAGTATATACATTAATCTCACTTCTGTCAGGAGTCGATATTTACCAAATAAATATTCCTGGTAATGCAGATCTGGTCCGCAGAAATAAAAGAACTTGAAACGTTATACACCTCTATAAAAGGTCAGTTCCCTGATCTCGAAAAGGAAGTGGAAAAATTAGTTAAAGCTGATGATGAGAACATGGTTCTGCTATATTCCAGAAGATGCCTGGAGGTCATTATTACTGACCTATGCGAATGCGAATTAAACAGACCCCGCAAAACAGAACCCCTCAAAGGTATCATTGATAAACTAAACCGGGAAGAGAAAGTTCCTGCACACATTATCACCTCAATGGATCATCTGAACAGTTTGTCTACCTATGGTGCCCACCCTAAAGAATTTGATCCTGAACAGGTACGACCTGTTTTGATTAACCTAACAACAATTATTAAGTGGTATTTGAAATATAAGAATAGCCAGATCGAGAGTAAACCAATTATAGAAGAAGAAAAGTATGAAAGTAAAGGAGCGGAAGCTTCAAAAGAGGAAACACGTAAACCAAAGAAAAGACTAATCATAACACTTTCAGGGTTTCTGCTTGTTTGTATTATGATCATTGTGGTTTTAGCCATATTTAATATCATTGGCAACAGGAAACGTAGTGTGGATCTTACAGAACTCGAAAAATCCATCGCTGTCCTGCCGTTTAAAAATTTGTCGGGAGATGCTGATCGGGATTACTTTGTTGAAGGCATGCATGAAGAACTCATCACAGACCTGGCGAAGATCAAATCCCTGAAAGTCATATCACGCACATCAGTGTTGCGATATAAAAATACAGAGAAATCCATCCCCGAAATTGCCAGAGAATTAGATGCTAATATTCTCATTGAGGGATCAGTTTTATTTGTTGGAGACCAGGTACGTGTTAATTCACAAATGATACTTGGTTCCACAGACCAGCATCTTTGGGCAGAACGTTATGATCATAAATTGGAAGATGTATTTGGGCTTATCAATGAAGTTGCCCGGGCCATTACAGATGAAATTAACATCGTTCTTACCCCACAGGAAAAGGAACGTTTGAAAATTATCTACCCTATAAATCCGGCGGCCCAGAAATATTACCTGCAGGGACTTTACTACTATAATAAAATGTCTGTGGATCCTACCAGGAAAGCAAGTGAATATTTTCAAAAAGCCATTGAAGCAGACACCAATTTTGCAAAAGCCTATGTTGGCTTAGCAAATAGTTATTCCGTATTGGCCTGGTATGGGGCAATGCCCATTCAGGAAGCATACCCCAAAATAATGCACCTTTTTGATCAAGCCTTCCGGTTAGATAACCAACTTGCGGAAGCACACCAGTCTTTAGGTGCGTTGAAATGTTATTGGGAATGGGACTGGCAGGGAGCGGATAGAGAATTTAGTTACGCACTTGATCTCAATCCAAACCTGGTGGGGAATAATGAGTATGCATGGTATCTGTCAGCTATGAGACGTTTTGATGATGCCATTGCTGAGGCACAACGCGCATTACGCCTGGATCCGTTCACGTTACTATCAAACCTTACCCTGGCTAATGTTTACTCTGTTGCAGGCAGGTATAACGAGTCGATCGAACAATGGCAAAGGATTCTTGAACTCGGACTGAATGACACAAGTGCCTACAACGGGCTTTCAACAACATACAGGCGAATGGGTAATTATGACGAAGCTGTGAAAGCTTATCAGAAATTAATGGCTCTACGGGATTCAACACCAGAACATATTGAATCCCTGGGGCAAGCCTATCATGAATCAGGTCCCCGGGGTTACTGGTTATGGTTCCTGGAACAAATAAAGGGTCATTACGACGAGCAACCTCTCCGGGCTGCAAGAATTTATGCACAATTGGGAGAGAAAGAGCAAGCTTTAAACTATTTGGAGATGGCCTACCAAAAACGTGCTAATTATTTATATATGTTGAATGCTGATCCGGATTTCGAACCAAT
>CAZGOR010000531.1:0-2130 GCA_964527875.1 uncultured Bacteroides sp.
TTTTAATTAAAAAAAAGAAAAAATGAGAGTTGATTTTCAGGTTCTTAAAAGATATTTGGAAGGAAATGAAAAAGATGGGGATAAAGAAAAAATTTTAGATTGGTTTTCAGACCTGCGATATGAGGGTGACTTACGTGAACAATATCACCGATATTGGAATGAGATGGTTCACATGCCGGATATTAAAGGATATGATGGATCGATGATCCTTGACAAATTATATCATAAGATTAAACTTGAGGAATCCAATACATTACAAGAGAAAAGAATAATAACCAGGTTTATCAATATTTTATCTAGAGTTGCAGCTATCCTCTTTATTCCTCTTATTACTTTTCTATTGATATACAGAAATAATTTCATACCTGCCACGGGAGAAACTTCATATTCAGAAATTTATTCCCCACTTGGAACCCGGACCATGTTCTATTTGCCTGACGGTTCAAACGGCTGGCTTAATGGGGGATCTTACCTGGAATTTCCTACAGAATTTAAAGGTAAATCAAGAGAAGTAGTGCTTAGAGGTGAAGCTTATTTTGATGTAAAATCTAATCCCAAAAAGCCATTCATTGTTTCAGGAAAAAATATTGAAGTCGTTAGTTGTGGAACTTCATTTAATATTCTCGCATATCCGGACGATCGAATAATTAAAGTCACGCTTGAAAGCGGAAATATTAAAGTAATGCGAAAACATGATGGGAGGATTAAGAATTTTAAGACTATAAAACCTGATCAGATGTATATTTATGATCTTAAAACTTCATCTTATAAAATTATACCTGTTGATGCAAATAAAATTACATCATGGAAGGAAGGAAAACTGGTATTCAGAAATGACCCTTTTAAAGAGGTGGTGAGGAAGATCAACCGTTGGTATAATGTTAATATAATTATTAAAGATGAGATACTGGAATCATATACATACCTGGCCACTTTTGAAGATGAGACGCTGGATGAGATTTTGAAGTTGCTCAAGCTGTCCGCACCTATTGAATATAAGAATATTGGCAGGAAAAGGAGAGAAGATGGAACCTTTGAAAAAAGGAAAATTGAACTTTATTACAAACCTTAATATTTCAAGTATTCAATTAACCTTATGTCTAACCTAAAACTTTTTGCCTTATGAGACCTGATATATGATAAAACAATGAAAAAAAGAGGAAAGTGCGGGAACACTTTCCTCAAAAATCTAGCAAGTTTTTACCCAATAGTTCAAAATGATCATATTATTAACCCGCTAAACATTACAAAAGTATGAAAAAAAAATTTATGCTTTTGGAGTATCTTGCATTTATATACTCCTTTAAAACCATTAAAACCATGAGAAATATAATAATCATAATGTTTCTCACTGTTTTTCAGGTTTTTGCGGATGATTCCTATTCGCAAAATACCAAGTTAACCCTGAACCTAGACAATGTAACTATCGAGAATGTTCTGGATAAGATCGAAAGCCAGAGTGAGTTTTACTTCCTCTGTAATAAAAAACTTGTGGATATTAACAGGAAAATTAATATTCATATAGAAGATCAGAATATCTATGATATCCTAGCCCAAGTTTTTGAAGGTGCGAATGTTGATTATTTTGTTATTGAAAGGCAAATCGTTTTATCACCGTGCGAATATCTGGTAGATATTAAATCCAAATTACAGCCCATAACAATCACCGGTAAAGTTACGGATGAAAACGGGAATCCTTTATTCAGTGCTACAGTTGTGGAAAAAGGTACAACCAATGGGACTGTTACCGACAGGGAAGGCAATTATTCGATTAATGTTCCACCGGGAGCAACCCTGGTTTTTTCTTTCGTTGGTATGGCAACCAAGGAAGTTCCGTTGAACGGACAAACCAAGATAGATGTAACATTGATTGAAGAATACGTTGAATTGGATGATGTTGTGGTTATCGGTTATGGGACTCAAAAGAAAAGGGATATTACTACTTCTGTTTCCGAGATTGAGATGGAGGATATAGAAAAGAAAAGCATGGCAAATTTATCACAGGAAATTCAAGGGAAGGCAGCAGGAGTCCGTGTAATTCAGGCATCAGGTAAACCACAAGGGGATTTTACAATACAGGTCCGCGGAGCCACATCTATAACCGCTGGAAATGAGCCATTATACGTGGTA
>CAZGOR010000532.1:0-2120 GCA_964527875.1 uncultured Bacteroides sp.
AAACGCCTCGACATGGTTTCTGCATAACAGAACCTGCAACCTTCCGATATTTTATCACAACCTGTTGTCGGATTCCAGGTCACTTCTGTCCATTCTATGCTGGTTTTTGCCATTTATTTCAGTTTTTTCTCAATTATATGTTTAAGAAATGATATTTTAAACGAATAAATGATCCGGAATTTTGACAAATTTATCATAGCCACAACATAAAATTGTTCCATCCTCCCTTACCGCAATTTAACAAATTCGTTTTTGAATAATAGTGAGGAGATTAAAATTTTCTGATGGTTGATTCGGTTTTAATAAAGTCCCGGACGGAAAGCCGGGCTTAGTTACATGCATCGGCAAATTGAATGTCCCGACTGAAAGTCGGTCTCTGTCACCAACCCTGGTGAAATAAATGTCCCGACTGGAAAGTCGGGACAAACAAATCCGGATTATTTCGCCGGTCTGTGGGTAATTTAAATGCGGGTATTTGTTCAATCCGGGTTTATATCGGGTATTGAAAGTTACCGGCAGGATATCTTCAGATAGCTATATGGACAGTACCATACGAAGACTTATTTATTGTAGCCAAAGTTTATTACTTAATCCTGTTACCTATATTTTTATCGTCAGGATTTCTGCGACAATCCCATATCATTATTACCAGGATTAACCTGTCAAATATTTCATAAATTATCTGATAATCACCAGTAATCAGTGCTCTTACAGAATCAAAATCCGATTGTGTTCCAATGAAGGGGTTTTTACTTAGCAATTTTATGCTCTTGTTGATTCTGGAGTTCAGTTTTTTGCTATATGTGGCATTACCGTTTCTTTGAATATAAAATTCCAGAATAGAAATTAAATCCTGCCTGGCTTCAATTGACCATTCTATTTTGTAATAAGCCACTGGTCAATTTCCTTTTGTAATTCTTCATGAGAAATAGTTTTTCTGTTTCTCAATTGTTCTCTGCCTGATTCAATTCGTTTTTTTTGAAAATCGGAAAGCTTATAGACACCTTTAGATACTTTGGATTCGACAATTGTCTTTAGTGCCTTTAAAAAAGAAGCATCTTCAATATGAGATAAATGTTCAATAATTATATGTTTGAGTTCCGCGGTACTCATTTTATTATTTTTATCAAAAATACTGAATTTTTATAAAAAATTCTACTCAGGACATGATTTCTTATTGTATATACCTGCGAAAAACACTTAATATCAGGTGTATAAGCTATTTTCTTTTTTACTTGTCATGGCCTAATATACTTCTACAAGCTTTTGTATCTTTTCATGTTGTATTTCAATTTGTTCTTTGTAAGTATCAATTAACAAATCCAGTTCTGGTTTTCGACAGTTACCCCCATCCAGATGTTAGGCCTCCAATCTAAACCTGTATTTTAGCTGCCCCATTGCCTGCAAACGCCCCGACATGGTTTCTGCATAACAGAACTTGCAGACTTCCGATATTTTATCGCAACCCGTTGTCGGATTCCAGGATACTCCTGTCCATTCTATGCTGGTTTTTGCCATTTATTTTTGTTTTTTCTCAATTACTGTAACTTTAAAATTCATATGTGAACAATAGAAAATCATCATTTTATAAATCATCAGATGAATCATTATGTGATTAAGGAATACCATACCAACCAGACAGTTGTAAATAACATCTTTCCTCATCTTCTCCGCGAGTCCACCACCGGGCAAGAGATACTCTGACTAATGTTCCCGCAGGTATCTTGTCTATTGGTTCCTGTAAACCTACAAATGGAATATTTCTCCATTGTCTTTGTCCAAAAATTTCCAAACCATCTACATTAATTGTCTCTTGTAATATCTGGAATCTATAACGAACCTTTTCTTTATAATCTTTACGAGTTAAATCTTTGTCTGGAATCCAGAATCCAACGCTGTTTTCAGGAATTTCTCCATTCTCAGATATGTAACCACTACCACCACTTGTCCATTGAAGTTTGCCATCAAAAAGTTTTTCTTAAAGTGAAGTTTGTTGTATTTCCAAACAAGTCAACAACTCCCTTTCCTTTTGTTAATTCGTTCATAACAGTTTCCTGCGACTTTACCTTATTCTCAGAAATAATATGCTGCATAGATATATTTTGTTTTATAAGTTCTTG
>CAZGOR010000533.1:0-2116 GCA_964527875.1 uncultured Bacteroides sp.
TTTGTTAGGATACATCGACAAGGTTGCACAGAGACACAGGCTTCGTAAAAACAAACTGGATGATGTCATAGAATACTGCCATTCATATGATCTTACAACCATGATCCCTGGGCTGGAGAATGATTACCTGGTTGTTTCCTGAAAACTGTCAGGATATTATTAAAACTTATGAACACCCTGCAGAAAAATGGCAGATTTTTGTGAAATTTACAAGACAGTACTGTAATTATTCATAATCATGAAAAAACATAATTTTAATCCAGGACCTTCAATCCTGCCTGGATTCACACTTGAAAAGACAGCAGAAGCAGTTTTGGATCTGGACGGCACCGGCCTTTCTGTTATGTCTATCTCTCACCGGAGTAAAGAGTTTATTGAGATCATCCGGGAAGCAAAATCCCTGATTAAAGAATTACTTGATATTCCTGATGGTTATAGTATCTTGTTTCTAGGGAGTGGGGCAAGTCTCCAATTTGCAATGGTGCCATATAATTTTCTGTACAAAAAGGCGACTTATCTTAATACCGGTTCATGGGCATCAAAGGCAATCAAAGAAGCCGGTTTTTTTGGTGAGGTTGTGGTCGTTGCATCATCGAAAGATAAAAACTTCAGCTATCTTCCAAAAGGTTTTACAATACCTCCTGATGCAGACTATTTCCACATTACAACAAACAATACAATATATGGAACCGAAATAAAAACGGATATGGATGTACCTGTCTCTCTGATAGCTGATATGTCATCTGACATCTTCAGCCGACCGGTGGATGTCTCAAAGTACGGACTGATATATGCAGGTGCTCAGAAAAATCTCGGCCCCGCCGGCGTTACACTTGTAATTATCAGAGAGGATTTACTGGACAGGATCGATCGTGCTATACCAACAATGCTCAGTTACAAAACACATGTTGAAAAGGAATCACTTTTTAATACACCCCCTGTTTTGTCAATATATGCATCACTCCAGACATTGATCTGGCTCAAAGACCAGGGTGGATTATCCTCCATGCAAAAAGTAAATGAGGAGAAAGCAGCAATTCTGTATGATGAAATCGAAAGAAACAAATTGTTCCGGTGTACAGTTGAAAATGCTGTTGACAGATCGGTTATGAATGCTTGTTTTGTTATGCAGGAGGAGTACAAAGACTTTGAAAATTCTTTTCTCGATTTTGCCACCTCGAAAGGAATGATCGGTATAAAGGGACATCGGTCAGTCGGTGGTTTCAGAGCCTCCCTTTACAATGCACTCACCAAAAAAAGTGTACTGGCTCTGATCGAAACAATGCAGGATTTTGAGAAAACAGTATAATAAATAATACAATATCATGACAAAAGTATTGGTTGCTACTGTTAAACCATTTGCACCTTTAGCTATCACAAAGATTAAGCAGATTGTTGGAGAAGCAGGCTTTGAGTTGGAACTGCTTGAAAAATATAAAGATCAATCTGAATTTATCAGCAAAGTGTCCCAGGCTGATGCATTGATAGTAAGGAGTGATATAACCGACAAGCAACTTATTGAAGCTGGGAAAGAACTGAAAATTATTGTCAGAGCCGGTGCCGGGTATGATAATATTGACCTGGTTACAGCTTCCGGGAAGGGTATTGTTGTGATGAATACACCCGGACAAAATGCCAACGCAGTTGCTGAACTTGCTCTGGGGATGATGGTATATATGGCACGGAACCAGTTTAATGGTACTGCCGGAACAGAACTACTGGGTAAGAAATTAGGTGTTCAGGCATACGGAAATGTTGGTAAACAGGTAGCCCGGATTGCAAAAGGTTTCGGCATGGGGGTGTATGCATTCGATCCGTTTATAGAAAAATCTGTTGTTGAAGCAGATGGTTTCTTTTTCGTAACTGATGTTCGTGACCTTTACAGTACATGCCAATATGTGTCTGTCCATATCCCTGCCGAAGAAAGTACTGTAAAATCAATTGATTATAGCCTGATGTCATGCATGCCACAGGGTGCAGTACTTGTAAATACAGCCAGAAAAGAGGTGATTTGTGAAGATTCTCTTCTAAAAATCATGGAAAACCGTCCCGATTTTCGCTATGTTTCTGATATTGCTCCGGATTGTGCACCAATGTTTGAACAACATTTTAAAGG
>CAZGOR010000534.1:0-2071 GCA_964527875.1 uncultured Bacteroides sp.
GATCATGGCGGACAAGTCCGAACCTGTTAGCCCGGGGATCATAAATACTGATCCATGCACCGAAAGTGCCAAACCATAATCTGCCCGTGCGGTCTTCATAAATACAATTGATAGCATTTTCAGAAAGACTTTTCTGGTCTGCAGGATTATGATGGTAATGAATCATATTTCCTGATGACGGTTCAATTCTGTAAAGACCTGATCCAAACGTGCCAAACCAAATGTACCCATTACTATCCTCATAAATAGGTTTGACTATGATAACAGACAGACTGTGGGATGTATCCAGTGATTTGATGACAGGCATGAACTTTTCTTTTTGCCGGTCAAACCTCATCAATCCCTGAAAGGTAACGATCCAGAGGTTGTCAAAACTGTCGGGGAAGACTTTCTCAATCGACTGATCGTTAGATGATCCGGTAATAGAAGCAGGTAAAGTAAAGTGTGAAATGTTTTTGTCATGAAGTTCGAATCTTATTAAACCATATATTGTACCAATCCATAATTCATCCTGTATTGACGTAACAGATAAAATATTTTTTAATTTTTTCTTCCCTATCTGAAGGTCAATCCCGGAAACCGACCGGTTTTTATTATTGAAGAGGAATAATCCGTGATCACTGGCAATCCACAGATTCCCTTCCTGATCGGAATACAAATCATTGATTCTTCCGGGTAAGCCATTTTCCCCTGGAAGTTCAATCCTTTCAAGCTCTTTTGTAGTTAAATTAACACGGTTCAAACCATTAAATGTACCAACCCACAGATAATCATAATTGTCCAGGAACAGTTTGGTTATTGTATCGTTCGAGATGCTGTTTTTAATATTTTTATTGTGAATGAATTGAATAAATGATTCCATTCTGGGATTGAAGCAGGTGAGTCCGCCGCGTGAACCAAACCACAGAATACCATATTGATCTTCGAGGATATGTTCAATCCATCTGTAGGAAAGACAGTTCCTGCTGTAAGGATCAGGTCTGTAGATCTTGAAATTTCTACCATCATATTTGTTCAGTCCATCTTCTGTTCCCATCCACATGAAGCCTTTACTGTCCTGGAAGATACAATATACAGAACTGAGTGACAGGCCATCATTGATGGTGATCCTCTGGAAGCGTATATTGGGGCCTGTTTCTATAATGTCAGCCGAAAGAAGAAGAAAACAGGTAATAAATAACAATTTTATCTTCATCGTATTCAATATAACTGGTTGTCTAAAATAAGACTTTTATGAAAATAAACGAATAAGATAGTAATATCTTATTATTAAATTAGACGTCACACTGTTTCATTTCACTACATTTTTTCGTTTTACGGATACGATTCGGTTTTCCAGCTATAACATTATAGTGGCATAACAGGTTAAAGATTAATATATTTTTGTATTCTCGAAGATATCTGATAAATCTGGAATTAAAACCAATGAAATATTTCAAGTTTTTACTTATCCTGACTTTTATGTTAGGATGCGGTGATCCAAATCCCGTTGTACTCATCAAAACCGAACGGGGAGATATCACAGTTGAACTTTTCATTAAAGAGGCTCCTGTAACAGGTGCAAATTTCCTGAAATATATAGAAGAAAACAGGTTTGAAGGATCTTCGTTTTACAGGGTGGTCAGGATGGATAACCAGCCTGATGACAGCATCAGGATAGAGGTAGTTCAGGGAGGATTGTATGAAGACGATCATCCGGCCATGCTTGCTCCCATTGAACATGAATCAACAGCAATAACAGGCATTCTCCATAAGGATGGTGTGATTTCTATGGCCAGATGGCACCCGGGGACAGCCACAAGTGAATTTTTTATCTGTATCGGCGATCAGCCCGAGCTGGATTTTGGTGGCAGGAGGAATCCTGATGGACAGGGCTTTGCTGCTTTCGGCAGGGTCATTAAAGGTATGGATGTGGTAAGGGAAATACACCGGCAGCCGGCCGAGGGTCAATATTTAAATCCTCAGATCAGGATATTGGAGATTTCAGAGCAATAAAGATTGCCCAACCCCTTTTCTTCGGTGTATTGAATGTCCCGGCTTAGCCGGGACATTCATTCAATCGTCGATTTTA
>CAZGOR010000535.1:0-2070 GCA_964527875.1 uncultured Bacteroides sp.
ACAACACACAACATGAGTAAAAATACAGAAATAAAATTTGTCGGACAGCCGATTTTCAAACAGATTATTAGTTTGATAGATACATTTAACATACAAGCATTAATAAGGAAGCATAATAGCGACTATTATTACAAATGCGAATTAAGAGTTGAAATATATAAATTTATTAACATTTAAATCACTGATTGTCAATAAAATGTAATTAAAAAATTTAAATAAAACCTTGGTAATCAATATATTATCGCATTAACCAAAAATGTGAATAATTATGATTACCAAGGTAAAAGAACTTAAGTTAATCGCTATCTATTTGTATATATGCGATTTATATGATTCAGAACTTAAATATTTATGTCAGCGTTTCAGTAATAATAACCAACCTGAGTTTACTGACCAGGAAGTTCTGACCATTTATCTTTATGTTATGCATACTGAACAAAGATTAAAGATAAAACAAATACACCGTTTTGCAAGCGATTATCTTCGCTCCTGGTTCCCCTTACTCCCAGGCTATGAAGCCTTCACAATGCGGCTAAACCGTTTAAGTGAAGCCTTTCGATATTTATCCACTGTATTGCTAGCCGATAATTGCCCTGAAGATTGCCGATTTGACACAAGTTTACTGGACTCTTTGCCCATAATTACCTGTTCTGGTAAACGAAAAGCTTCAGTAGCAAAAGAAATCACTGACAAGGGATATTGCTCAACTAAAAATATGTACTACTATGGATTGAAATTACACGCTTTAGCTTATCAATGCCCTAATCATTTACCTTTCCCTGAAAGCATCGCCATCACCCCTGCTTCTGAAAATGATTTAAACGCCTATAAACAAAACTGGGGTAACATTTATAACAGAACTTTTTATGGCGATAAAATCTATAATGACACCGACTTCTTTAGAAGCACCAGAGAGAATAATAACTCAATCATGCTTACCCCTGTTAAGGATATTAAGGGTATGCCGGATACTTTGAAACAATTGGATAAAGCTGCAAATGACCTGTTTTCAACTGCTGTCTCAAGAATAAGACAACCTATCGAATCTTTGTTCAATTGGCTAATTGAAAAAACAGACATTCAAAGAGCGTCAAAGGTACGTTCAACTAATGGCCTGCTGGTTCATGTCTTCGGATGTATCGCAGCAGCCTTTATATATCTTATTTTTAACTCTTAATTCGCATTATTTATCTATTTCAACTACTTCAAATCCAATCAAAGCACCTAAATCCTTAAACATTTGTCTAAGATCACCATAAAATACTACGCGATGATTACCGAATGTTTCGCTATCATCATTTTCAGCTATTGCTTTTGCATTGGTTTTAATCATCAATTTTGACCTACATATTACATCCTCCCAGTGTTTGAAATAATTCTCGCCATTAACGGTTTCCCCTGTAAAAACATGTATTTTTTTCTGATACATGTTTATTATAGCTACTGTAACTTTCTTACCTATTGGTAAATTTACTTGTACACAAGCACCACCTTTATATTCATCAACCAGTGGTAAATTTCTTATAATATAAGGAAGCTTTCCCTCATCACTGTAAGGGTTAAGTTTAAGCGAGAATTCACAATGACCAATAGTTACTGTTTCATTGAATGGGTCTATCATAAAATCTCCGACAAATCCTGCTTTACCTGTAACGAATAAAACAAGTTGTTGAATAATTAGTGGATCTATCATGGTTTCAGAAGTAGCCACAATACCATCTGAAAATAATTGAGCAGATGGCAACCCTTGGGACGGGATACCCTCTGGAATCCCTTCTAAATTTCCACAACCTTCACCTTTAGGTTGAAAATGACAATATCCTTCGGTTGCTATTGCCTGAGTATTGTATTTCTCCATTAACTCTTTCATAGATAAATACAGCCTTGCTGACCTTACTATCTGAACTTCATTGGTGCCCTTTATCCCTTCAGCTTCATCTATCCATTTTCTTGCAACTTTTTCAGCTTCTTTTTGATCAATCCGATCTAGCCTTTCAAATAATTCTTTCTGTGGTATTGTTATAAGCTCTATTCCAAATGTTTCTTCCAAATTACTAAGATAAACTTTCT
>CAZGOR010000536.1:0-2069 GCA_964527875.1 uncultured Bacteroides sp.
AACAGCATATAATGTTGGTTTGCCACCGCTGTCGTTAATCGTCCAAAGATACCCATTGTACAGGATGATCCCGGAGTTTTCACTCAGCTGTTCATCCAGATAATGAATATGAAGCTTCAGTTCCGGCTGTTCATTATTGTTAACAGCTAAAGATTTGTCCTTTTTTTTAGTCAATCCTCTACATGAAACCAAAAGGAAGATAACTGCAAAACAAATGATAATCCAATGCTTTTTCATCTATTCTCCGGTTCAAATCCAAACGCTTCCATCATTTTAGAAAATATTTCCGTATTTTCATAGATTCCTGAGAATTCTTCGGCACACGGGCCATAAGTAAAAACAGGAACCACCACTGCAGAATGTCCATCAGTAGTAAATGCTGCCTCAACATTGCCGGCGGCAATGTCACCACCGATAATTCCCATACCGCCAGTTTCATGATCAGCAGTAACGATAACCAGTGTATTTTTATTTTTTTCAGCAAATTCAAGGGCTACACCAAGTGCTTTATCAAAATCAATCGTCTCAGAAATGATCCCTTCCGTATTATTATCATGACCAGCCCAATCGATCTGGGATCCTTCGATCATCAGAAAAAAACCTGTTCCCTGTTTATCCAAGAACCGGATTGCAGCTTCTGTCGCATCTGGCAGCATATCTCCCCTGCCACCAAGAATAGGAGGATTATGAAGATCGGCAGTAAAACACGCGGTTTTTCCAGAACTCATTTTTATTTCGGAGATATTGTTAGTCACTTGATATCCTTTATTTTCAAGAGAATCAATCAAATTCAGGCTGTCTTCGCGCCTGACAAAATGATCTTTTCCCCCTCCGATAAAAATATCGATCTCAGTTTCCAGAAAATCCATTGCGATTTTTTCATAATCATTCCGGTTTGGTTCATGTGCAATGAAAGAAGCCGGAGTAGCATGTGTAATGGTGCTTGTTGCAACCAAACCTGTTGACAGGCCATTGATTTCGGCATACTCAAGAATAGTCCTGACAGGCTGGCTGGCAGTATCTGTACCAATCATCCCGTTTTTTGTTTTTACTCCTGTTGCAATTGCAGTCCCACTTGCCCCGGAATCGGTAATATAGGCATTTGCGGAATAGGTCTTCTGCAGTCCTGTGTGAGTACATTTTTCAAGGTGTAAATTACCATGATTAGCTGTCATAGCAGCATAAATCTGAGAGATACCCATGCCGTCACCTATCATCAGAATTATATTCTGTGCGGTTTGTTCCTCAGGTTGCTTCTTGCAGGAAAGAACAATCAATATCAACACTGTTAAAAATATGATTCTTTTCATGACTTTTAATTTATAATTTTGTTATATAACGTCTTGTACAATTAAATATGTAATTAATTGATCTAGTGAACATTCGCGTTTTAGAAACTATATTTTACTACTAAGACATGAAAACATTAAGATTCACCAGAGAAATATTTTAAATTATTGGATATCAATAAAGTACAGCTATATTAATGATTTATGAGTTTAATTTAATTATATTAATCGTTCAATTCGTTATATGATTAATTAAAAACACTATTATCCGACTAAATTCTTTTTTCTATAATTATTTGCTTTGGATAGCCCATAAAATGGGCATTAGTTTCATAATTTTTAAAAGAGACCTCCCCCTGTTTTTGAGTCCACAGTGCAAATTGTTGATAATAGTTATATGCCTTGTCGATAACATTTATGCTATTGGATATTAATTCCAGGCTTTTCAGAAAGTTCTTGTCATGTACTTTGGCGACTGTGATTTTAATAAACCGTCCAACTGATTGAACCGCATCTATTAACATATGTACCTTAAGGCCTCCTTTTTTCTTCCCGTCACCCTTCGGATTACGCCCAACTCCTTTTAATACATCACTAAATAAACGAATGGTGGTTGAATCTATTAAAAGAACTTCTTTAAAGGTCAATCCATACGTTCGGCTGTCCGATAAATTTTATTTCCGTATTTTTACTCATGTTGTGGATTGTTTCGTCAAAAACAAAACTACAACATGAAGGGGAAACCTCAGGGGAGTACCCTTCTTTTTATTATTTTAGTCG
>CAZGOR010000537.1:0-2066 GCA_964527875.1 uncultured Bacteroides sp.
GAAAATGTATGCGAAACCTGTTTGATCTTTCCAAGAAATTTTCCTGTATCCCATTCATATATTTCAAGCCAGCTGCCTTCCGGATAGTCCTGAGCTGGTGAGAAGTATAATTCACCGTATAATATATGTGAATCAGCTGCATAGGAAATCATCGTTGATCCATTCACAGATGCACCTTTGGTAACCAGAGAATTTGTACAGGCTAAAGCCTTATTGTTAACAGATAATGCAGTAAAAAATATAAATCCGAAGATAAAAAGTCTTTTGTTCATTTTTTTTGTTTTTGATAATCGGTAAAAATATTCTCTTTTATGAAACATACAATAGATTCCATACCTAAAATATCAAGTATATTAATAAACTTGAATTTAGAGATCAAATCGTCTATATTGATAATGAGGAATTTGTAGAGACACCGGGTACCCGGGGGCTCTACAAAAAATATATAATTCAATTACTTATCTTTTTCAATCCCACAACGCGTTAAAGTTAATATTTTACTATGTATGTAAAATAGAGATTTGAATGTATCTTTTTTTAGTCACGGTTGTTATAGAAGTCTTTATTTCATGGAGACCTTTCCAGACCAATAATTACCTTTTAATGGATGGGTTAAATAATTGTTAAATAATATTTTACAATGTCGATAATACAGTTAAATAAGATAATTTTGTATTGTTACATATAAATATATATTGATTTAGAGATTTTCTATCAGAAAAAATCGATTATTAAAACAATTTCGTTAAAAAAACGTTTAAATAGTAAAAGGTTTTAGGTTAGTTTAGGTTTAGTGGTTAAAGTGTTGATTAGTTAGTAATTAGGGTGAGGGTGCAGCAATATGCTGCACCCTTTTTATTAGAACATGTACTCAAGAATCTTCTCCCGGTCTTCATGATTGAGTTTATAATGTTTTCCTGAAACTTTATTCGTATTCATCAATTCAAGAATTTCATTTTTATTTTTTTGTTCGATACCTATTTCCTGTAAATTTACCGGACTGCCCAGAGACATGAAAAAATCTTCAAGGCGTTTAATTAATTTATCTATATCAGTTTCATTATAAAGATGTGCTTCCAGTTTCAGTATTCTTTCTGGAATTTTTGTTTTCATATATTTTAACCATGCCGGATAGGCTATTGATAATGTGGCACCATGTGCGGTATCGTAAAGAAATGAAAGGACATGTCCGATTGCATGCACACCCCAGTCACCGTTTGACCTTCCATATCCTGTAAGTCCGTTCAAAGCGTTTGTGGCTGCCCACATAATACGAGCACGAAGATCGTAATTCTTCAGGTCTTGCATTAATTGCGGTCCATAATCGAAAGCTTCTTTAACGATAGATTCAACGAAACGGTCAGATAAAGAAGCATCACCCTTACCAAAAAAATTTTCAAGTGCATGGGCGATCAGATCAACAATTCCATATGCAGTATAATTTTCAGGAACTGATTGTGTGAAGGTCGGATCAAGAAAAGAATGTCTGGGAAACATGGAAGTATGGTTAAAACCAAATTTTTCCCTGGTCTGGTTATTCTGCAATACTGCCACAGAATTCATTTCGGTGCCTGTTGCAGCTAGTGTCAATACAGCTATTAGAGGAATTGAGGATTTTATTTTAACCCGGTTTTTCATCACATCCCATCCTTTACTTTTTTCAGCAATACATACACTGATAATCTTTGCCGAGTCAATGACACTGCCTCCCCCTATAGCTACAATAAGATCAATATTCTCTGATATGCCCAGACTGGCAGCATTATCAACATCATCAATCACCGGATTAGGTTTGATACCATTATACTCGATAATTTCAGCATTAATATTTTCGAGCTGTTTTCTGGTTTGGTCATAACTGCCATTTTTCAATACAGAACCTTTTCCATAGACTAATAAAACCTTATGTCCATATTCTTTTGCAGCTTCACCAAGATTTTGGACAACACCACTGCCAAAATGAAGTCTTGTGGGATTATACGCGATAAAATTTTCCATGATTATTTGTTATTTAATGAGGCTGTCTAAAAAGTCTATTAAAACATTTAACCACAGAGGAAACAGAG
>CAZGOR010000538.1:0-2058 GCA_964527875.1 uncultured Bacteroides sp.
GTGTAGTCGAAAATGTGAACCGCGACCGGATATTTTCCTATGCAGATGTATGGATGCCTGTTACCTTAAGGGAACGAAACCGGAACACCATAGTTAAATCTCATTCCAATTGTTTTGAAGGAAGCTCAGTCGGCCTTGTTCTGGCAGAAAAAAAATCTGATATAAAAAAAATAAGAAATGAATTTATGACTGCTATGTCTAAAGTTCAGAAAGAAGATGATGTAGAACGTTTTGACCTTAAACTCGAACGATCTTTTTATGCATTTATAACTGATATTTTTGGATTGGGGACCAGGCAGTTAAAATTTATAATACCTGTCATATTTACATTGCTTTTTTTAGTTTATATCATCATGCCGACAGTTAACCTATACAGTCTTCAAAAAGTCCGGTTTTACGAAAGAGCCTGTGAAATAGGCGTTCGAAAAACTTTCGGGGCCGATATTTTTACACTGAAAAAACAGTTCCTGGCAGAGAATATCATCATTACCTGTATAGGTGGGCTTTTAGGATTTGGATTGACTGTTATAGATATATCTGCAATAAATTACTATCAGTTATTCAATGCTTACTATATAAGACTAAACTTAAGCGCTATTATGGCGAGTATTTTAATATGGATTGTCTTTGGATTTTTATCCGGCATCATTTCCTCTGTCCGGTTATCGAAATTAAGTATCACTGACGCTTTTAACTTAGATTAACTATCAATGATCAGGCATTTATTTAAAACGTTATTGAAAAAAAGGAAAGTAGATTTACTACTCGAATTCCTTGGGACATTTCTCATTCTTTTTATCATATGCGTATTGATTACCCATTTCATCGCAAATTCCATTAATCCTAAAGGTTTTGAACATGAAAGGATTATGGTTTTAGCCGTTTCTCCTTCAAGTTTTAATGATACTGTTTTAAACGATGAAACATTTGGTATGCTCATACCCGGTATCCGGGCAATGCTGACTGGCAATGATAAAATAATCCGTTTTTGTGAGGCACCCAACCGGAATCGACCATATATGAATGAAACAGCATATTGGCCCATAAAATATAATAACAGCGATTACACTTCAAGGGACCTTTATATTTCTTATGCTGATGATGATTACGCTGATGTTGTTGATCTGGATGTTATACATGGCCGCTGGTTTATTCCGAATGATAATGTTAGCCGGTACAGGCCAGCCGTTATAAATGAATTGTTAGCAGAACGGATTTTTGACACAGATAACCCTGTCGGTGAAATTTTTACAGTTGAAGATATCGGTGATTGTATAGTAACAGGAGTTATGAATAATTACACCCCGCATGGTGAATTGGACACAGAAAAACCCATATATATCCTGCGAAATACCAAATCTGAAAACCTGAATTACAATAACTGGGAGAATTGTTCTTCTATGTCATATAGTATAGGTGAAGATTACGGGGATTCAGATGACGGGATCGTATTTTTTTTAAAAACAAGGACAGAGGATCAGTTAATATTGGAATCGGAATTATACAACACATTATCTGCAAGGTTTCAAAACACCGGAATCAAAATAAGAAGGCTTTCCGAATTCAGAAATCAATACCTGAATCGCAAATTGACTCCCATCATAATTTTATTTGTTATGCTGATATTTTTAATTGTCAACACTCTGGCCGGTTTCATCGGTGTTTTATGGTATAATATCAAAACAAGACAGAATGAAATTGCTATAAGGATGGCTGTTGGCGCAAATAAAAGCAATATTTATAAACAATTTATCGGGGAAATGCTTATTATGGCAACGCTGGGTATATTGCCGGGATTAATCATTGCAGCCCAGTTCCCTATATTGAAAGCATTTAACATTGAAACCAGTGTATATATCATAGCCATGCTGGCAGCAACATTAATCATATACCTGCTAGTAACGCTTTGCGCATTGTTGCCGAGTGCCCAGGCAGCTAAAATACAGCCGGCTGATGCTTTGCATGAGGAGTAAAACCTTTGGATATATAATAAAACGATTTATAAATAACTTAAAACACAATAAAAATGATTACACTAAGAAACATCGAAAAAGTTTA
>CAZGOR010000539.1:0-2057 GCA_964527875.1 uncultured Bacteroides sp.
GTATAATCTGACTTCGACCGTTACAGCCGGGATTGTCAGTGCAAAAGCGCGTAGTATAAATATTCTTAAGGAAAGCATGGCAATCGAGGCATTTATTCAGACCGATGCTGCCGTGAACCCGGGAAACAGTGGCGGAGCACTGGTAAACACACGCGGGGAACTGGTTGGCATTAATGCAGCTATTGCTTCCAGAACAGGTGCATACAGCGGTTATTCTTTTGCTATACCGGTAAGTATTGTTCAGAAAGTTGTTGATGATATCATTGAATACGGGGCTGTCCAGCGGGCCATACTGGGTGTAATCATTACAGATGTTACTGCCGGGCTTGCAAAAGAATACAATATTGACCGTATCGAAGGCGTTCTTGTTACGGGATTGCGTGAAAACAGCGCTGCAATTGAGGCCGGAATAGAACTGTATGATGTAATTATTGCAGTAAACGGTGTAAGAATCAACAGCGGATCTGAACTCCAGGAACAAATCAGCCGTTATCGCCCGAATGACAGAATCACTGTAACTATATTAAGAAAAAATAAACAGCGCCAGTTAAATGTTATACTGCGCAATCCGGAGGGAAATACGGGTATAGTCCAGAAAGAACAAACGGTCTCTGTCCTGGGAGCTACTTTCAGCACGGTATCAAACCAGGAGAAAAAAGGGCTAGGCATTAAAAATGGTGTGAAGGTGGAATCGCTGACTGCCGGCAAATTCCGGAGTGCCGGGATCCGGGATGGATTTATCATAACACAGATCAACAATACACCCGTGAACAATGCCGAAGAGTTAAGAGAAATAATAGAAAAAGCAGAAGGTGGTGTATACATCGAAGGTATCTATCCCGACAGCGGATTGATCGCGTATTATGCTTTACGCCTTTAAAAATAACACTTTGCAGTTATACAAATGAAAAGACTTGTAACTGCAGGTCTTTTTTGTTGTAAAAAAATCGTCAGATAACTTGACTTGAGTCAATAAATAGCATACTTTCGCAAAAATTTTTTGAGGAGAAAAAATGAGACAGTTAAAGATCACGAAATCAATTACTAACAGAGAAAGTGCATCGTTAGATAAGTACTTGCAGGAGATTGGTAAGGAGGATCTGATCACGGTGGAAGAGGAAGTTGAACTTGCACAAAGGATCAAGAAGGGCGATCGTGATGCCCTGGAGAAGCTGACCAGGGCAAACCTGCGATTTGTTGTCTCAGTTGCAAAACAATACCAGAACCAGGGACTCAGCCTTCCTGACCTGATCAACGAGGGAAATCTCGGACTGATCAAGGCAGCTGAGAAATTTGATGAAACGAGGGGATTCAAATTTATTTCCTATGCTGTCTGGTGGATCAGGCAATCGATCCTGCAGGCCCTTGCTGAACAATCCCGTATCGTGCGATTGCCACTTAACCAGGTTGGGTCACTGAATAAGATAAATAAAGCATTTTCTAAATTTGAACAGGAGTATGAAAGAACTCCCTCACCTGAAGAACTTGCAAATATCCTGGATCTGCCCAAGGAAAAGGTTTCTGATACCCTCAAGGTTTCAGGCAGACATGTATCTGTTGACGCGCCTTTCGTTGACGGGGAAGATAATAGCCTTCTGGATATCCTTACCAATAACGATTCTCCAAATGCTGATAAGAGCTTGTTGAATGAATCCCTTTCCAAGGAAATAGACAGGGCTCTTGCAACCCTGACAGAACGTGAACGCGATATTATTAAATTGTTTTTTGGTATCGGTATGCAGGAGATGACTCTTGAGGAGATCGGTGAACAGTTCGATCTGACAAGGGAAAGGGTCAGACAGATCAAGGAAAAAGCGATCAGGAGACTCAGACATACATCCAGGAGCAAACTGCTGAAAACTTACCTGGGGTAGATTCAACTCCTTTTCAGGGGTTGTGATCAAGATATTCATCCTTGCCCGGCACTTCGTACCGGGTTATTCATAGTTTGACCCTCTCCGGGGGTCTTAACCCTGTACCTTGCACCCAAAGAGTCCGGTTAAAATTAATGTCATATGACATTGCAATAAAAATGAAAATAAATTAAACAGGTTCAT
>CAZGOR010000540.1:0-2042 GCA_964527875.1 uncultured Bacteroides sp.
GATACATTATTTGATAGAGTAACTGTTGTTGCGAATGTATGCCTGGCACAATGAAAGCTGATGCGTTTATCAATACCGGCCAGGATCATAATTTCTTTTAAATAACGGTTCGTTGGTTGATGGCTGTAAACTCACCTCGTGACTTCAAGTCACCCGGTGAGTGATTCCCAGATCTTCAACCTGACAGGTTCAAGCCAACCTGTCAGGTTTACTTAAATCACCCACTCCAAACAGGAACCGAGAACCATTAACTACAAAACCCCGCCGTGATCCATAATGTTTTTTATATCATTATGATTTCTACACTAATCACTTATTAGCAAATGTCCTTCCGGAACCTGATTTGAGATACTTTTCAAAATTGAAAGCTTTGTATTTATCTCTAAAGGCAATATATGTTACCAGCTCAACAGGTAATTTGTCTTTTGTATAATTGACCTTCCCCTGATTATGTCTTTTAATCCTATTGGTAAGGTTATTAGTACAACCGGTATAAATAATACCATTATTGCATTTTAAAATATAGACATACCAAAATTCACTGTTTTGTGGAATTTGCCCGCCATAATGATTTAGTTTAGAATATTACTTAAATATAACGATAAAACCCGCCTTCGCTCTGTTAAATCAGAGCTTCGGCGAACGGAGGTGGGTTCCGCCCACCGAAGCCCGGAGCGAGATATCTTACAATATAGTTAATTTACAGTACTATCCTTTAAAGAAAAAGCCCTCCTTCGCTAAAGCTACGGAGGGCGGAGGTGGGCCCAGCTGGGATCGAACCAGCGACCCCCTGATTATGAGTCAGATGCTCTAACCGCCTGAGCTATGGGCCCGTGGGTATGGTTCCTGGTTGTTGGTTCCTGGTTCCTGGTCGGGTGTGAGTGCGAGCTATTTGTGTAAACAGGTTATTTTCGGATTTCGTTCGCCTTTCCATGTCTCCAGCTTAAGATTGCCATCTCCCTCACATGACCATAAACACAACCTGCTTGCGATTATTTGCTCTGCAAATATTTCACGACCCACACACACACAACACACAATTCACGATTCACGACTCACGTAAATTTCGGAATGCAATATTACGACTTTAATAGGTAATTGTCAAATGTTAATACGCATACATGAATCAACTCAAATCTTTGTTCAACCGGCTAATTTAATTGAAAAAGCAAATATTCAAAGAGCGGCATTATTGGTATCATAAGAGTTTAGATAATACAATGAATATTGCCAAACCTACCCCGCTTAAAAAAGCAAGACTGGAATGTTTTTTTTCTTCTCCTCTTGCGTCAGGCAAAAGATGAGAAGCAGAGACAAAAATTAATACTCCGGCTACAAAGCCCAACATTAATCCCAAATTGCTTTGGCTCATCTTATTCACAAAAGGATAGGCTACAAACGCTCCCAAAGGAGTAGTAAGACCTGCGACCAGAAAGGCATAAAACATAGCAGTTTTCTCTTTCACTCCTCCTTTCAGGAAAAGTGTGTAAGTTATAATTCCTTCGGCAAACTCATGAATCACCAGCCCTGTTGCGGCCAAAAGACCAGTAAGGATACTGATGCTGAAAGTTACTGTATAAATAATCCCATCTATAAAAGAATGAATCCCTATTCCTTCTGCTGCAACTATCCCAAAAGCAAGAACTTCTTTTTTTGTCAGATATTTTATAAACTCATTAGAAAAAAACATAAATAAAAAACCCAATAAAGCCATAAATCCTGCATAAAAATTTTTTTGTATTGCCTGAGGCAAAGCCAACATCAAAGGGGTTGAGATTAATACACCAGCGGCAAAACACATAAAATAAGTTTTGGCTTTTTCAGCCCACTTCCTATACTTAAAAATAATTAAAATGCCGATACCATTTACTGCTGCCGCAAAAATAGCGAATACTGCTATCCAAAGAAAAATGTTAGAATGAACAGACATATTACCCTCTTCTTTTTAAGTGTTTTACAATATTTTTTGTTAATAAACGTAGATGAAGTTTCTTTACGAAAGACTACATAAAAACTCCTAAAAAAGTTCATGGGAGTTGCAT
>CAZGOR010000541.1:0-2036 GCA_964527875.1 uncultured Bacteroides sp.
GAAAATGGATTTAAGACTATATGTAACCCAATGAATTTAAGCTACCGTTTTTGTCTCGAAGAACCATCAAGAAGAGAGGCTGCGGACCCTACGATTGTCTTTTTTAAAGACAGGTTTTATTTATTTGCTTCCAAATCAGGAGGATACTGGCATTCTGCTGATTTAACAGAATGGACATTTATCAGTACGGGTGAAATACCATCAGAAGAATATGCCCCGACAGCTATATCAATAGACGATACAATTTATTTTTTAGCTTCTTCCAGGGAAAAAAGTACAATATACAAATCAGCAGATCCTTTAACCGGCAGGTGGGAAATAGCAAAAGAATCATTAGATATACCGGTTTGGGACCCTGCATTTTTTCTTGATGATGATAAACGATTGTATCTGTACTGGGGTTGTTCAAATAAAGAACCCATATACGGAGTGGAGATTGATTACATGAATGATTTTATTTTCATTGGAACGCCAAAAGAATTAATCTTTTCTAATCCTGAAATATATGGTTGGGAGGTGCCCGGGGATTATAATACAAAGACTGGAACTGCCCCCTGGATTGAAGGAGCCTGGATGAATAAATACATGGGGAAGTATTACCTTCAGTATGCCAATCCGGGGACAGAATATAAAAGTTACGCTGATGGTGTATATATCTCTGATAATCCTCTTGGCCCATTCGATATTTCAATTCATAATCCATTTGCCTGTAAACCTGAAGGTTTTGCAGCCGGAGCCGGACACGGGAGCACTTTCAGGGATGTATATGATAATTACTGGCACGTTGGGACAATAACTATTTCTGTAAAACATGTGTTTGAAAGAAGATTAGGTTTGTACCCGGCATTTTTTGATGAGAGTGGTATTATGTATACAATTACAAAATATGGGGATTATCCAATAATTGTCCCTGAAAAAAAGATTGACAGTTTTGATGAAATATTTCCGGGATGGATGTTACTTTCATTTAAAAAGAAAGTAAGTGTGTCGTCATTTATTGATTCACTCCCACCTGTTAATATGACGGATGAGAATATCAGGACCTACTGGGCAGCAACAGGTGGAAATGATAATGAATGGGCAAGTATGGATTTAGGTGATATGTATGATGTTTATTCCATACAAATCAATTTTGCCGATCATAATGTTGAAATATATGGAAGACAGGAAGGCTTATATTATCAATATATGATAGCGTCATCGAAAGATAGTATTACATGGGAACAATTGGTTGATAAATCCGGCAACCAATCTGACAATCCGCATAATTACATACAGTTACAAACCAAAATCAACTGCAGATACCTGAGGATTAAAAATATAAAAATCCCAGGTGGAAATTTTGCCTTAAGCGGATTCAGGGTGTTTGGGAGAGGTACCGGAGATAAGCCGGCAGTTGTCAACAGGCTTGAGGTTAACAGAAATCAGGACGATAAAAGGAGTGTAAAATTACTCTGGGAAAAATCAAAAACAGCAACAGGATATAACATCAGTTATGGTACGGATAAAAACAAACTATTCCACAACTATATTGTATATCAGGATACCTCCCTGACAATTAATAGCCTCAATGCAAACCAGGAATATTACTTTTCGGTTGAATCATTTAATGAGAACGGAATTACTCCAGTTAGTATAATTAAAAAAGCAGAATAAAATTCCTCTTATCATTTATAATTATCAGGTTTGTTGAAGTGAAATATGGCAGTAACCAAAATTTTTTAAATGTTTTATTCCCCCATTATTTTGAAAGCCCTGCCCGGGTTGCCGTCGGCTCGCCCTGGCATTTCCTTTGGTTTCATCCATTTTCACTAGGCTGTTGGCACAACTTTGGATCGCTTCCGGCGGTATGGCACCGGCCAGCGGGTCCATACCCAAGATGATCTGCCCGACAAGCTTCAGACAGGGCATCGGATACTCGATTGGCTCCCGATAAGGGTTGTAGAATCCACCCTCCTTGAGCAGGTAACCATAGCCCCGGGGGTCGCTGGCTCACGGGATGTTTCCCTTCATGGCCCTTATTGGCCGGGGACTAA
>CAZGOR010000542.1:0-2033 GCA_964527875.1 uncultured Bacteroides sp.
CAATCAGTGCTGTTTACCGAAGCGTCAGAATAAAAGAAATTATGCCGGAAGCAGAAGTAACAATTTTTATCCGCGATTATCATGGTTTTGGCAAAGGACATTACAGATGGTACAATAAGGCATTGAATTTAGGCGTGCATGTGGAAAAGACAGAGAAACTAAAAATTGTAACTGAAAATGATGAAAAGGCAATTATACAATACCAAAAAGATAATAAAATTCATGAACAAGAAGTTGAACTTGCTATCTTGATCACGGGTCAAAAACCACCTGAAATTATGGGAGACCTTTCCAGAATATGTGGAGTAAAACCTGATAAAAATGGTTTCTGCAACATAAGACCCTTTTCTTCCACTGAAACAGATGTAGACGGAATTTTTGCTGTAGGAGAATTTTCCGGTGTGAAAGGTAATCCTGAAACTGTATGGGAAGGCTGCGCTGTTTTTACTGAAATGCTCAAATATCTTGGAGAACCTGATTTTAAGCCTGCTCCTCCGCCTGAACTTAGAAATTTAAGTGGCAAAAAACCTTGTGTAGGAGTATTTATCTGTAGTTGTTTTGGGACATTCAATAAAAAAATGGATTTAAAATCTTTAGAGGAAAAGGTAAAAAGTCTGCCTGATGTTGCACATGCAGAAATTATAACCGGATGTTGTACTCCTCCAACAATAAAGGAGACATCTGAAAAAATAAAAAACTCAGGTGTAAACAGGGTAGTACTTGCTGTATGTACTCCATTACAGAAGTTGATGAAATACCGCAAGACAGTTATGATGGCAGGTTTAAATCCTCTTTTATCTGAGTATGTAAGGTTGCGGGAAGATGTCATAAATGTTCATAACAATAATGATAAAATGTTGATTAAAGCATTAGCCCTCATAAAATCAGGAGTAGAAAGAGCAAAAAGTAGTATTGCAGCATCACCGCCTATTGATACTTTTTTCCCGGGTGTACTTATTATCGGTGGAGGACTTTCAGGACTTAGTGTTGCATCTGAAATAGCAGAAAATGAATTTTCTGCAACTTTGATAGAACGAAAAGATAAACTCGGCGGCAGTAATCAATATTTTGAAGAACAAGAAATGGACTACCTGGATAAATTAATCTCTAAAGTGGAAAACTCGCCAAATATCACTGTGTATAAAGAAGCAGAACTAAAACAGGTTGACGGCTATGCAGGCAATTTTAATGCCATCATAAAAACAAAGGAGGAAGACATAGCTATAGATACGGGAATAATTATACTTGCTACCGGAGCAAAAGAATTCAAACCAAAGGGATTCCTGTATGGTGAAAATCCAAATGTTATTACACAAACTGAATTTTCAAAAAGAAAAAAAGAGGAAAGTTTTCCCAAACAAGTGGCTATGATTCAATGTGTTGGTTCAAAGAACAAAGAGCATGTATACTGTTCAAGAATATGTTGTAACCAGGCATTAAAAAATGCCCTCTTTATTGTGGAGAAAGGTTGTGAAGTAACCATTTTTTATCGCGATATAGTCAATTATGGAAAAGAAAACTTTTATCAAAAGGCAATAGAATCCGGCGTAAAATTTATCCGTTTTGATGATGATCATTATCCTGAAGTCAAACAAAATGGAAAAAGCCTTGAAATAATTACCTGTGATGGTAAAAAAGAAAAAGTCGAACTTTTGATCTTAAGTACAGGTATTATTCCGGATGAGGAAAACAATAAAAATCTTGCCCGCATATTGGGATGCACACTGGATCATGATGGATTTTTTGACAGTGATGCAACAATGTATCCTTTTGAGGAAGCAATTAAAAAATTAACCAAACCATTTGAGCTGGCAACGAATTGTATTTTCCCGGTAGGACTTGCACATTCTCCAAGGACATTTGAAGAAATCATTCTCACGGCAAAAGATGCTGCCGGAAGGGCATTAGTCCTGATGGGAAAGAAAAAGATGCTACCACCAAATGCGATGTATATTGCAGAAGTTAAAGAGTCACTGTGTATGGGCTGTGGAATCTGTGTGGATGTTTGCCCATATTCCGCAAGGCACATAGAT
>CAZGOR010000543.1:0-2023 GCA_964527875.1 uncultured Bacteroides sp.
GCGGGCAGGAACCAAATGTGTCCGGTTGAACCGGACTTTTCTGCCGTTCTCCACGCTGGTAGAATGTGTCCGGTTGAAAACCGGACTAACTCATCACCCTTTACTCACACCAACCGAGAACCGGGAACCATTTACTACTCTACCACAACCATACCCCTGTAAATATTCTTCCCCCTCAACTCAATCATATACAACCCAGGGCTTAAATTTTCTCTGTGTAACTCAACCTGGTTACCGGTAATAACACCGATCTGCCTGATTACCTTCCCGGTTAAATCCATCAGGAACAGCTGATGCTTCTCAAAGTTGGGATTGTTGAACGTGATTGTCGTTCTGTCACTGAATGGGTTCGGGTAGATATTAAATCCAGCCGGTTCTGTTTCACTAATCCCTGTTAAAGTCTCCTCATCATAATTTGAGAAGGGTGAACTGAATTCCAATGCTTTATGAGTAGTTGGAAAACATGGTTCCGGTTTTTGGGAAGATATTTGCAGAGCTTCAATTCCATTGCTGTTCCGGGACGAATTGTTCTCGCCAGGATCGCGTTGGTGGAGCGGATCCAGACCTGATAATCAGACGGAAATTGATATTGTTTCAGCATCAAAGGATGGAACGGAAATGATAGTCGCTGATGTTAAATGGGCAACATCTGTAAATATCGCCTCATTATGCCACGACCTTGACAGGAAGATTGGCGCTGTCCCCGGTGCCAATGATAAAAAAATCAGGAAAGTACTTTTTTTAAAAAACAGACCTGTTTACATCCCAGAGGGATATTCCATATTTACCCCCCAAGAGGTGATCATGGCTTATCAATAAACAGAGCAGTTAAGTCTATTCAATGTAACTGATTGATAATTTAATGGATGAACCAGGAGTCTTTATTACCTTTTCGATGATTTTTTTGTTTCACTCCAACTTCTATTGGTCAATCAAATCCGACCAGATATGCTCAGGATAGTCAGCTTTTTCAATCAGAGATAACAGTTTATATTAAAAACCTGAATAACATCAGGCAATTCTTTTAATTTTATCGCTTTATTTATCAGTTTATTTATATTACTCCTGATGTATCAATATTATTTAAAACTATACTCATATTTTTTCCTGATCCCCATTATTTTTCTTATCCCTGTACATTCTTTTTCACAGGAAACTGATTCTGTCCTGCATTCATCAATTAAGCAACCGACCTATACCACAAGCAGACTGGTGACTGAAAGGCCTGTCATTGACGGGAAACTGGATGATGAGTGCTGGAAACATGGCACATGGGCAGGTGATTATACACAATGGATACCCAGGGAAGGGGCAAAACCCACCTGGCCAACGGAATTTAATATACAGTACGACGACAGGAACATATATGTTGCATTCAGGGGATATGACGGAGAGCCGGAGAAGATCCACAGATATGCAGGTGTCAGGGATGAGCAGGTGGGAGATATGATGGGAGTGACTTTTGACAGTTACCGGGATTACCGTACAGGATTCGAGTTTACAATCACGGCATGGGGACAGAAATCAGACCTTATTTTGTTCAACCCGATGAACTGGGATTTTAACTGGGATCCGGTATGGAAAGGGAAAACAGGTATGGAAGATTCAGCATGGGTTGCTGAGATGGAAATACCTTTGAGTCAGCTCCGCTACAGCAACCAGGATGAGCAGGTATGGGGTATGCATACCTGGAGGTGGATATCGCGCCTTCAGGAGGAGAGCAACTGGGAAAGACAAAGCAAAACAGGCCCCGGGATGCTGTATAATTTCGGTGAACTCAAAGGTATCCGGGGATTGAAAAAGTCACGCCGTCTGGAGATCATGCCTTTTGTAGTGGGTGAACTGAAGACATTTGAAGAACAAAGATTAAATCCATTTACTGAAAATGGAAAATCCTGGGAAGGAAACATGGGCCTTGATGCAAAAATAGGGATATCCAGCAATTTCACTATGGATATAACGGTAAACCCGGATTTTGGCCAGGTAGAGTCCGATCCTTCGGTAATGAACCTTACAGCTTTTG
>CAZGOR010000544.1:0-1994 GCA_964527875.1 uncultured Bacteroides sp.
TGTCCCGATGGCTATCGGGATTGGCGCATTTTTACCTGCCGAAGCTTTAGCGTAGGCAGGCTTTGCGGTTAAATCTTTTTCTATGTTGTGACACAGCCCCGCGAGTTTTGGAAACAGAGTGTTACTTCAATTCCTGAGTAAATTTTAGTTTTGACACATCCTCTTATATTTCCCTTAATCCCTCCTTCCCTTCTTCCCTTCTTCTCCCTTTCTCCCTTTCTCCCTTTCTCCCCTTCTATTCACCTCCCTTTCTCCCTTTCCTCTTTCCACTTCAATCTATGATCCTTTCCCAACATTAACAGGTCATTATCCAACAGCCAGCGGATTACCCTGATGGCTTTATTTTCACCGGACACGACAGAATTTGCCAGTTCTTCCATCGACATGGCCTTATCTGCTAACAGATCCCTGATCTCATCCTCAATCTGTTCAAATTCATATTTGCTGATATCAAGTTCTTCCTTACGCAGGCATACGTCACATTGCCCGCAACGGGCTGCATTTTTTTCACCAAAATATCCGAGGAGAAACACGCTTCTGCATATCTTGTTCTCAGATGCATACCGTATTACTTCATTGATCCTCCTTGTATAACGGTCTTTCCTGTCTTTATAATGCTCCCTTGATAGTCTCAGATCCTTTATATCCAGTCTTTCTTCAGTGAATATTATAACAGGTGTCTTTTTTTGAGGAAGATATCTGATGATATCCATATCATTAAGTTTTTTCAGATATTCCACAATCACTTCTGTTTTCACACCTGCCTTCCGGGCAAGTGAGTCTTCGTAGATTGTAACATATTCTGTAAATACACCTGTATATGTTCGGAGAAGCAGTTTAATAAAAGCATCATAATCTTCATTTGCAAGCTGGAACCGGTAGAGTTCATCTCTTCCGGTCAGGAATTTAATTTTCGGTGGATTGAATATCTCTTCTGTCAGTTCAATATACCCTTCCATCTGAAGTATCTTAAGACTGCTGTATATGATCAGAATACTCTTTTTATATCTTGACGCAAATTCTGCTACATTGAAATCGAAGACCTGGTTTTTGGCTCCCCCTACGGGGATCTGGTAATAATTGCCTAATGCTCTGTATATTTGACGGATTGCATCGGGTTCCGGAAAATTTGTCTGAATCCTTTTTTCAGCAGTGGATTTATCCCCCTCATTGAATAGGAGGATTGCATGTGCAACTTTATGGTCTCGTCCAGCTCTGCCTGCTTCCTGAAAATATTCTTCAAGCGAATCAGGAATATCCATATGGATCACAAAACGAACATCGGCTTTATCAATACCCATACCAAAAGCATTTGTTGCGATCATGATTCTGATCTTTCCGGTCATCCAATCATCATGTTTTCTGTTCCTGACCGGGTGAGTCAATCCGGCATGATAATAATCACATGATATTTTTCCCTGCTGAAGGTAGAGTGATAATTCCCTGGTCTTTTTGCGGCTCCTGACATAAATAATACCACTACCTTTCATTTTCCTGACCAGTCGGAGGATATATTTCTGTTTATTTTCCGTTTCCCTCACAGTATATATCAGGTTTTTTCTCTCGAAAGTGATCCTGAGTACATTTTTCTCCCTGAATTTCAGTTTATCTTGTATATCCTCCACCACATCAGTTGTAGCTGTAGCTGTAATAGCAAGCAACGGGGTATCAGGAAGATATTCACGTAATTCAACGATTCGCAGGTATGAAGGCCTGAAGTCGTATCCCCACTGGGAAATACAGTGTGCTTCATCAACAGCAATAAGGTTTATCTTCATCTTTACCAGCCTGACCCTGAAGATCTCTGTTCCAATCCGTTCGGGCGAGATATAGAGGAATTTATAATTTCCATATATTGCATTGTCCAGCGCAACACTGATCTCATCGCGTGTCATCCCCGAATGAACAGCAATAGCCCTGATACCGCGTTGGTTAAGTTTTTCAACCTGGTCTTTCATCAAGGAGATCAGCGGTGAAATGACGATGGTCAGTCC
>CAZGOR010000545.1:0-1994 GCA_964527875.1 uncultured Bacteroides sp.
CCCCTGATGAATTTGCGAATACGAATAAGCAAATTCCGGATCATAGCCTAAATATTTGTTTAATGTTAATTTATTATTTGCTGAGATATAGAATTCGGCATTGTTAAAAAAGAAGAACTCCCCCGGTATTTTGTAACTTATTGAAATATTTTTTAACCTCAGGTAGGAACCATCTTCTATCCAACGGGTTGAAAAAGACGAATTTCCAATACGGTCATTCATCAGTGCCCTGGGAACATCCGTTTCCTGTCCTTCATATTGCCATCTGTTAAGTACATTCTGGCTTTGGTTGGCAAGTCCGGTCATTGATTCATTCTTATACCTCAGATAATTAAAAACCTCATGACCATAAACAAATTGTATAAATGTACTCAATGTCCATCTTTTATAAGAAAAGGCATTGAAGATACCTCCTGAAAAATCCGGTATTGAAGAACCAATGGTTGTTTTATCATAGTTATTGATAATGCCGTCAGGTGAACCGCCGGGGCCGGATATGTCTTCGAAAATGGCATCTCCTGCCTGGAAAGGGATAAATTTATTATTTACAAGATTTGCATTGTCGGCTTCTTCCTGGGTGGCGTAAACACCTTTAAATTTGTAACCATAAAAACTAAACACCGGTGATCCCGGAATATTCACTTTTTGTGCTCCTTCAATATCATAAACAAGTTTGTCTCCCTTAATTTCCAGAATCTCGTTTTTGACTGAAAACAGGTTCGCCTGGAAGTCCCATTTAAAATTACCCATGTCTAATATTCTGATAAAAGTATTAAACTCCCAGCCAATATTTTTCATCTTTCCGCCATTTTCAGTTCTGTAATCATATCCCAGATACGGTTCTATCGGACTGTATATGACCATGTTGTCAATGACCGACCTGAACAGGTCAATACTTGTCGAGAAGCGGCTTCCCCAGAGTGACAGGTCAACACCGGTATTTATCTGGCTGACTGTTTCATATGTCAGTTTCTCATTTGTCAGGACTGCCGGGTAAAGTCCTGCAGTTTCACGAAATTTTATTGTCTGGTAATATTTTGTTGCGCTTGATTCCCCTATATCATCATTGCCTGTTTTTCCTGCCGTTAATCTTATCTTGAGATCCTCTAACCAGAACTTATTTTTCAGGAATGATTCATTTGATAATCTCCAGGCAATGCCACCCGAATAAAATAATCCCAACGGGGTATCAGCTATTTTTAATGTGTTAACCGCATTTTCACCTACTCTTGATGAACCATCAATCGAAATGCTTGCGGTAAACAAATACTTATCTTTATACGAGTATGTGAGGTTTTCATAAAGTGATATCCAGTTCCATTTTCTGTTTCCCCCGCCAATTTCCCTCAAGTTATTCTGGCCATCCTGCAACATACGGTATTCATCATTTTCGTGTGCGTTTTTTGTCAATCCCCAATCAAACTCATAATTGTTTGTAAGAACATTTAAACCTGTATTTGATATGAGCAGGTGATTTTTACCAAGTGATCTGCTAAAATTTAAATATGTATTATTATAAAAAGAGTTCAGACTATTATTTGTTGCTTTTGACACATTGATTGCTTCCTCGTTATAGTATAGTTCCATTCCACGGTTAGGCATAAAAATCTGTTCTTTTAATACGTCGTAATAAAGACTGAATTTACTTTCTACAGACATGTTGTCATTGATAATTGCCTCTAAGCCTAACATTGAGATGAAATTGTTATTATTGTTTTTTGCCTCATAGTTTTCGATGACTGCCAGAGGATTGCTTGTTCCCAGTTCATCAACATCAGCCAGTTCGGATATCCTGTTTCCTTCAAGATCATACTGATAGGGATTGTGCAGGGGTGATTTTGCCAGGCTGGCCAGGATGGGACTTGTTTCTTTTACCGTTGCTGCTTCTTTCAGTGTCGCAACATTTTTATTAAGAGATACGGTGGCATCCATTTTAAGCCATGTAAAGATATTGAGTCTGCTCACAAATCGGAGGTTATAACCCTGGTAACCAG
>CAZGOR010000546.1:0-1992 GCA_964527875.1 uncultured Bacteroides sp.
ATGTTTCTTGCCCCCGATTTGGCAATCGGGGGTTGACTTCGTATCTTGTAGCTATTAACTCCTGTATTATGAAAACAACGATCTATATTTTGGGAATACTGCTTTTAGTTATCATCACGGGTTGCAATCGGCTTACTTCCACTCCTTCTTCCGATCTTCCCAACATTATTTTCATCCTTGCTGATGACCTGGGGTATGGTGATATCGGAGCATTAAATCCTGATTCGAAGATTCCCACTCCAAATCTTGACCGTCTGGCTTCAGAGGGAATGTGCTTCAGTGATGCTCATTCTCCTTCAGCAGTATGTACACCGACAAGGTATGGCCTTCTTACCGGCCGGTATTCTTTCCGTACCAGGTTGCAATCGGGTGTACTTGTTGGTCATTCAACATCATTGATTGGACCGGGACGTACCACCGTGGCATCATTACTTAAAAAATCAGGATATCAAACAGCATGTATCGGCAAGTGGCATCTTGGTCTTGACTTCAAGAAGAAGAATCCTGAAATGCCCTTATACACGGGTGATGACTGGGATATTGAAAATACTGAAAATATCGATTATCAAGCCATTGTTAATGGAGGACCATGTGATCATGGATTCGACTATTCTTTTGTCCTCCCTGCATCCCTTGATATCCAGCCATATGTTTTTATAAGCGATAAATATGTTGTTCAACCGGTAATCAATCATATTGATGGTGTCGACGAAGGACGGGGTTTATTCTGGCGACATGGCGATGCATCCAGTGGATTTGATTTCTGGCAGGTCCTTCCCCTGTTAACCCGGAAAGCTAATGGATTTATACGGGATCATCTCATAAACCATCCAAAAAAGCCATTTTTTTTGTATTTCCCCTTAACAGCACCTCATACACCCTGGGTTCCCACCGATGAATTCAATGGAAAATCGCAGGCAGGAGATTATGGTGATTTTATCGTACAGGTGGATTTTTCTGTCGGACAGGTACTTGATCTCATCGACAGCCTCAAGATACCAGAAAATACCCTCATTTTTTTCACCAGTGATAACGGTTCACACTGGCTTCCGGAGGATATAGAACAATTTGACCATAAAGCCAATTATATTTTCAGAGGGATGAAATCAGATGTCTGGGAAGGAGGTCACAGGGTTCCATTTATTGCAAAATGGCCCGGAGTCATCCCTGAAGAGAGCAGAAGTGATCAAATGGTCTGCCTGTCAGATATGCTGGCAACATTTGCTGAATTAACCGGACAAAATCTGTCGTGGAATACCGGTGAAGACAGCTTTAGTTTTTTATCTGCACTAAAAGGGGAAAAAAGCAACCGATCTGTCCGCAAAACAATGATCAACCATTCGATTGATGGGATGTTTTCACTGCGTGATAGAGAATGGAAATTTATTGATGGTCGTGGTTCCGGTGGCTGGAGCTATAAAGGAAAAGAAACTGATCCGCCAGGACAATTGTATAACCTGACCGATGATCCTGGAGAAACAACAAATCTTTATAACCTGTATCCTGACAAAGTCGAAGAGATGAAGAATATGCTAGAGATGTATAAGAAAGAGCAAAGAAGCAGGTTTGGTGAATTGGTAAATTAGTTTATTGGTAAATTAGTAAATTAGTAAATAAGTGTATTTGTGAATTGGTACACTTAGTATATTAGTGTATTCGTATATTTGTATATTGGTGTGTTTGTGTGTTGGGAATAGGGTGTGAAGTTACTGCCGATTTTTAATCGGCTGTTTTGTTCACCTGTAGTGGTTGACAGAAAAGTCCGCCTGCCGAACAGCAGGCGAACTCTTTAATCTCAAACACTTTCACTATTCACGGAGATCATATACTGTTGCTTTTCACGGCATACTGCATGATAAATTACTGCAAATGCACATGATATCCAGATTGCAGAAATAAATACACCAAAGAAAAGCATTATCAGTCCGGCGATGACAATAGGAATTGCAAGTAATCCAATAACTGTATCTGATGATCCCCCCACAATCTCAT
>CAZGOR010000547.1:0-1301 GCA_964527875.1 uncultured Bacteroides sp.
ATTGAATCAGGAAGGGTTATCAACATAAAATGGAAGGTTTTTGCACAGGCTGACGGTGAGCTGTATATGGCGCTGCCGCATACAGCTCACTTGGCTAAATAAATTTACTTAAAATTTTTTACTTATTTGGAGGGGAAGAATGAGTTTACCATATGCGGCTGTGACATATACAGCATGGCGGTAGTTTTTTTATTTTTGCAATGATCTTTTAAAGATGTAACCTGTTATTTCAATAAATTCCTCGTTGCCATTTTGAAAACGTTTTATCGTCTCCCCAAGTAAACCCTGTCCACCTATTCCCTGCACGATTGCCAAACTGTCGTTAATGGGACGAATACAAAACTGAAATTTCTCAACATCTGGAATACTCCCTTCACCCGAAATCACTTTGATACCTTTATATTCTGAAATCTCAATTTTCTTTATAAGTTTATATTCCTTGTCATCTAAGTTGCAAATAAAGTATTTACCTTGAATATTGTCCCAAGCCGTTTTAGGTTTCTCAAAAGTTATCTTTTCGCCACCAAATATTTTTCTACCAGTCTTTGAGGATTTTGTACCAATGATTTTTCTGCCGTTTATGTCTTCTACAAATATTCGCATCACTTTTACTGGAATAAATCCAAGTAACATATAATTAAGTTGCAAAGTAGTGTCTGTCATTAGTGTTCCTTTCAATTTTTTCCTTGCTGAAATTAAATTGACTTTAAAATGAGAACCTCGTTGTGAAATATTGATTAAACCATAACTACTTGCATAATCACCGGCATAGAGATTCATAATTTCCTGGTTTATTCTATCGGCCTTTGAAACCTTAAATCTTTCATAATATTCATTAGAATAAGGAATATTTTTAGCCTTTAACAATGCCAATAAAACTTTTTCTGTAACATTAGCAAGAAAATCACTATTCATATCTGAATTGATAACCAGAACAAGACCAAGTTTAAGTTCGGGTAACATTCTAACCATTGACAAACAAGGTTTTTGTTCTCCACCATGATAGACACTTTTATATCCATAAAAATCATTTAGCCACCACGTTAAGCCCAGATGATTGGAAAATGTCAGTTTTGTTTCTGTATTTTGGCGTGATATAGCTCGTTGAACGATTTTTTCTGATAAAACTTGTTGACCATTAATAGACTTTCCTTCATTGAGAAATACATAAGCAAATTTTGCTAAATCTTCTGCACTTGCTTGTAACCCAAAGGCAGGTAAATAGCGAGTAGCATATATTCTGACCTCTTTACCTTTCTCATATCCCTTTGTGTAATTATTAACTACACTATCTTTAAGGA
>CAZGOR010000547.1:1311-1987 GCA_964527875.1 uncultured Bacteroides sp.
CAAGTTTTGGAGGGTAAAAGTCCTAACATAGAAATCCCAATATCCGTATATTGATATACTTCTTTTGGTGGAGCAATTAAATAATCTTCCTTTTCCTCTTCGATTATTTGGTAAAAGTCTGTTGGCTTGGCATAGTCGGTATATAAATCTTTTAATCGTGTACGAGGAATACCTGCCTGCTGGGTAAGTAAATCACAAATGGAAAAGGGAATATCCTCTTTGAAGTGTTGACGTATTTGAAATTCTGGCACGTACTTCACAAAAGCACTGTCAATGTAAAGTTTGCCTAAATCTTGCAGTTTCAGTACGCTTGCCATTGTAACCACTTTGGAAACCGAACCAAATGGATATACTGTTTGATGAGTTACAGGAATGTTTTCAGTCTTATCTGCAAAACCATAACCCTTGCTAAATATTATGCCGGAATTGTCAACAAGAGCCAAACTAACCCCAACGACTTTTGTCTTTTTCATTTCTGAAGTTATGATCTTGTCAATTTCCATCGATAAGGTTTGAGAGAAAGTCTCAGTAGTTACAAAAAATGTCAGGATTAACAATGATGTAATATAGAAGCGCACACTCATTATATTTATTGTGAATTTGTCATCCAAAATTACCACCAACGGTGAGCGGCATGAATAGTTGCCGAAACCGGCGTCTATTCTGCCAGATATAA
>CAZGOR010000548.1:0-1962 GCA_964527875.1 uncultured Bacteroides sp.
AGAAATTAAATGAAAAGTAAGTCAAATAATTGTAAACTTTTTTTAGGACGGGTCATAGGGAGTAAAGATGGAGTTATTAAAATCATAAGTGAAACAAGTCATCCCGATCCTGCCTAATCTGATGAATATCATATTTTCAGGATCTCTAAATAATTGATAATAAGATCCCGAAACAAGTTCGGGATGACCTGAAACTAAATTATGACATAACCCTGAAAGCCTGCCTGCAGGCAGGGATTTAACTATGACCCGGTACGAAGTGCCGGGCTGGGATGACAGGAGTAAAGCAAAAACCCTGAAAGGGTTTAACTATAAATAACCCGGTATGAAATGCCGGGCGGGGATGATAATAATGAACTCAACCCTGAAAGGGTTGAATATATAATGAATAGAATAAAGCCTTCTTAGTCAGTATCTAGGAAAAATGATGTGACTGAGAGGGCGGAGCCGTCTCCAAAGGAAGGAGGGACAGAGGGATGGAGGAAAGTAAATTAGTAAATTTGTTAATTGGTATATTGGTGTGTTTGGGTATTGGGTGTGGGTGTTAATAGAACGAGGGATTGAGGAAAACCGTTGATATAGTTTGAATGAAAAAATCCTCTACTTTTACACTTGATTTACCGAATACGTTATTCTGGAACGTCGACCTGGAAAAAGTTGACAATATACGGAACAAACGTCTGATTATAGAACGAGTGTTTACACTTGGCGATCTTGATGATCTCAGGGAGATCATTCGTTTTTACGGTATTGAAACCATCAGGGAGGAAATCGTTAAAGCGGGAAACCTCGACAAAAAAACTCTTGCCTGGGCAAGCATTTATCTGGATATCCCCAAAACACATTTTAGATGCTACACAAAGAAGCAGTCGCAGAAGATACATTGGAATTACTGAAAAAACTCCAGCAGGATGATCTGTTGAAGGATTTCTGGCTTGCCGGAGGGACAGCTTTAGCTTTACAGATCGGTCACAGGACATCAGATACACAACACGCAACCGGTTTAATATTCTAAAAAGCCTCTTATATTTTGATGATATTGATGAAACAGCCTGGCCAAGGATGATCCTTGAAACCGACCTGAAGCTTTCAAAGATTAAAAGTGTTCTCACTAAACATGTTAAAAATATACCAGGGCTTTAGCCTTGGGATTAAAAGACACCACAAAACCGGAACACAAGCTTAAACGCATCAACGCACAACCCCACCTCTGTCTCAATAGTCACAATTGTCGCAATGGTCGCATCAATAGTTCAAAGCTGGAAGCTCGAAGCTTGAAGGAAGAATTAAAAGTGTAACTTTGTATCACAACATGGAAAGGACAGAAATTAATACAACCATTGTTAAATATCTGGATAAATATAACCCGGAAAGGATAGGTATTTTCGGTTCATTTGCCAGGAATGAGCATAAACCTGGAAGTGATATTGATATTCTGGTTAGCTTTAAAGAACCCATTTCTCTCTTTGATCTGGTTAAAATTGAAAGAGAATTAACTGAAATTCTGGATATGAAAGTTGATCTTGTCACAGAACCGGCTATTAAAAATGAAAAGTTGAAAAACTATATTTTAAAAGATCTTAAGATAATATTTGAATGAAAGACGATTCAATCTATATTAATCATAATAATAAGAAGCATCGACAGGATTCAAGCTTATATTTCAGATTTAGACCGGAAAACCTTCCTTGAAGATCTCAAAACACAAGACGCAGTAGTACGACAATTAGAAATAATCGGAGAAGCAACTAAAAAGATTTCCATCGAACTCAGGGAAGTTAATCCTGATATTCCCTGGGTAGATATGGCTGGAATGAGAGATCGGTTAATACATGATTATATTGATGTCGATTTCGAGATCGTCTGGAAAACAGTTTCTGAAAATATTCCAAAACTAAAAGGTCTCATTTCAGCTATTAAATGAAAAATACTAAAAAAGAATAGAATAAAAACCTTTAGATC
>CAZGOR010000549.1:0-1953 GCA_964527875.1 uncultured Bacteroides sp.
TGGTTATTTAACCATTTAAAGATCAATCAGTATGAGTTCTACTATGGTATCGTTTACGTCAATGGTCAACTTTGTTACTTATCAGCTTCGAAGATCAAGAACAAACAAGGGTCCCGGAACTTCAGATCATTGTTTCATTCAACAAACCCGATAAGGCTCAGTCATTATACAAAGAACGCTGGTAAATCGAAACCGCATTCAGAGCACTTAAAACAAGCGGTTTTAATATTGAAGATACGCATTTGACCGATATTGAACGAATAAACAAGCTCTTTGCCCTGGTACTGGTTGCTTTTGTTTGGGCCTATAAAGCGGGAATATTCTTAAACTCTCTTCGCCCAATTAAGATTAAAAAGCATGGAAGAAGAGCCAAAAGTTTATTCAAATATGGATTAATATATCTTGCAAATGTACTGTTTTCTAATGATATAGATGATTTTATTGAGTGTTGTAAATTTTTATCATGTACTTAGTCATTATATTTAAAATTCAAATTAGTATTAAAAAATATTCAAGAGCAATATCAAAATTTAATTACCTTTAAAAATCTAATTTTTATTCAAAATTAATCTAAATAATTATAAGATGAACAAAAGTTCATTTAATTTTGTAATAAAAAAATAAAAACAACAATGCCGTGGCAAGAACAAAACCTTTTGATGAACACCTGAATAAATATGAAAAATGGTTCGTGGATCATCATTACGTTTTTCAGTCAGAGTTGAAAGCCATTCAAAGAGTATTGCCTTCTACAGGTACAGGTATGGAAATTGGTATAGGCAGTGGGATCTTTGCAAAGCCATTGGGAATTAAACATGGTGTTGAACCTTCCCGTGCGATGAGGGAAAAAGCCAGAGAGCGAGGTATTCATCCTGTTGATGGTATTGCTGAAAAATTACCATATTCCGATAAAAGCTTTGATTTTGCTTTAATGGTAACCACGATCTGCTTTGTGGATGATATAAGAAAATCTTTCAGTGAGGCGAACAGGGTATTAAAAGATAATGGATATTTAATGATAGGATTTGTAGACGATAACAGCCCGGTTGGCAAAATGTACCTTCAGTATAAGGATGAAAGTTTGTTTTACAAGGATGCTGTTTTCTGGAATACAGAAGAAGTGTATGGTATCCTGAAAGAAAGTGGTTTTAAAATAGAATCCACTATACAAACTGTGTTTGGAACATTGGATAAAATTAAGCAAATACAGAAACCTGAAAAAGGATATGGAAAAGGAAGCTTTGTTGTGATCAAAGCAAGAAAAATGTAATAAAAATGACATTAAAAATAATACAAGATGATAAATGATTTAAAGAAGTATTTTAATACCTATAAATGCACCGGGATAAAAATTAATGACTTCTCAGGATATATAGTCAATTCACCATCGACTGAATTGAGGTTTTGCGAGGCTTTAAGTTATTCATTTAATGTCCCTTTACTAATGAACGAGCAAAATATGGGATGCCGGGGTGCTGAACGAAATCTTGGCTTCCGGAAAGATAACGATGAAGATCTCGGTTTACATATCTTTAATAACACCGGTATTTCAATTGAATTAGTCCGCGAAATGCTTGCTAATACCTCAATAATCAACGATCAAATAACTAATCTGGCTCTTGGTATTACAGAAGAGATGGAAAAAACATACAAACCTGATTTTTTCATCGTTTACACAAGTCCGCTCAGGAGTATGCAATTCATTCATCATCTTGCCAAAATCCTTGGTGTCAGACCGTTTATAGCTCCTTACTCTTTGCTCTCCATTTGTGGCAATGTATTTGCGCGTGGTTATAATAGAGGCAATGTATGTATATCATTTGGCTGTCCTGAATCGAGAAAATATGGTGGTGTGGATATGGATGAAGTGATTATTGGAATACCCGGGGAAATGGCAACGCGATTAATAGAAAAAACTTAAATGTCAGGGAACGGTTATTAAAATTATAAATT
>CAZGOR010000550.1:0-1936 GCA_964527875.1 uncultured Bacteroides sp.
TATTTCTTTTTTCTGTCAGCTTCAGCTAATGACAATTGACCATGCTCCATGCTCCCTGCTCCATGCTCTATGCTCCATGCTCTATGCTCCATGCTAATAATGCACAATTTATTAAGACCAAATTAAAATTTTAATTATTTCAATAATTAACAATCACTTAACAATAAATGATATTTTCTTTGATATTTTTATTTTTTTTGTTAGGAATATTATTTAATAAAAATCAATGATTATGTCCTCAAATGAAAAACTGAACAGGCGTATTTTTCTGAAATCAACCCTTTTGGGTGCATCAGGAGCCATGCTGAGCAGACATACATTTTCTGCTGGTGGTGGTATGAAAGAAGTTGATAAAAAAATAATAACACGGACTCTGGGAAAAACAGGTATTGAACTTCCGGTTGTCAGCATGGGTGTGATGCGGGCTGATAATCCTAATCTGGTAAAAGCTGCATTTGAGGGTGGTATGAAACATTTTGATACTGCACATGGTTACCAGAGAGGTAATAATGAAGAGATGGTTGGAAATGTCTTCAAGGATATACCAAGAGATTTTGTTGTCATTTCAACAAAAATACCAGCAAGTGAAAGGGGTAGCGGAAGTTACACAAAGGAGCAGTTTCTTGAAAGGCTTGACATAAGCCTGAAGAGACTGCAGATGGATCATGTAGACATGCTATATACGCACGGTGTGTCAAGCCGTGAGAATATGTTTAATGAGACTGTACTGGATGCATTGACCACTGCAAAAAAGGATGGGAGAACACGGTTTGTCGGACTTTCAACACACAGGAATGAACCCGAAGTAATCAGAGCAGCTGTTGAAACCGGAGTGATTGAAGTTGTTTTAACAGCAATCAATTTTAAACAGAACCAGTATCCGGATTTGAAAGATGCCATTGCATTGGCTGCAAGGAAAGGAATCGGAATTATTGGAATGAAAAATCTGGCCGGTGGTTATCTGGATGAAGAAAAACAGCGGCCCGTGAATGCCAAAGCTGCTATAAAATGGGTTTTGCAAGATCCGAATATCACCACATGTATACCGGGCTTTTTAACTTTTGACGAGCTTCAGGAAGACCTCGAATTGCTCACTGATATAACTCTTACAGAAGAGGAAATCAATTCGCTTGAATTAGCATCAAATGAGATGGGAATGTATTGCCAGGGTTGTGGGGATTGCCTCCGGGCCTGCAAAAAATCTCTTCCAATCCCCGATATCATGAGAGCCTATATGTATGCATATGGATATGGTAATATGGAGAAAGCATATACTACTCTTGAAGAATATGATGTTCCTGTGAATCCATGTTCAGATTGTGGTATTTGCACGGTTCAGTGTCCTCAGAATTTTCCGGTAGCAGAAAAAATATCAAAAATTACCCGTCTCAGGGATGTGCCCCGGGATTTTATAACCTGATTTTTACGAGGTTGTCGTAATAGACCTTTGTGAAATCATTAGTGCACTTTGTGGTTAATATAATTTATTTAACCACAAAGGAACACAAAGTACAACACAAAGGTCTTTTGAGGCAGCTCTTTTTCATTTTAATAATATAACTTTGCATTAAAACACATAATAATGAATAAAATATCTGTTCTTTTTCTGGTTATCTGGTTAAGTACAGTTCCGACCTTTTCAGGTGATCCGGTTGGCACTGAACTTTTTCCGGAAGTGAAAGGGTGGAATCTTACTCCGCATGAAAGGGTATATATACCTTCTGACCTCTGGGATTTGATTAACGGTGCAGCTGATACATACCTGAGTTATAATTTTGTTGACCTTCATCTGGCTGATTATAAAAAGGAGGAAGGTATGAATGTACGGGTTGAGTTATACCGGCACAGTTCATATGATAATGCTTTTGGTATCTATACAACTGAAAGGAGCCCAGATTATAATTTTATCGATATCGGGTCTCAGGGTTATCTGGAA
>CAZGOR010000551.1:0-1931 GCA_964527875.1 uncultured Bacteroides sp.
GATCAGCGATGTAGGACAGGATCGGCCAGGTCGAGAATAAGAATCAATATTAATCCTGTTAACTGTTTCATTTATCTGAGATTTTGCTCCATTTTAATGATTAACTTCATTGCCTCTGTATACAGGGTATCCATCTGCTCTGTACCAGATTGTGGTGAATACCTGGCCATTTCGCAATCATCAATTACCTTGATGAACCGGTCGATCAGTTCCTTGTCACTGAGATGTGTACTCAGGTTTTTTTCGGCTGTTTCTCTTGACAGTTCGGATATTGGAATACTCAATTTGTCACTCAGGTATCCCCAGAAAGCGTGAAGTAATGATGCAAAGAACTCCTCTTTGCGCTCCTGCTCCAGGTATCGCAATGCCTGTCTTAATTTTCTGCGGGCAACTTTGCTGGCTTTTCTGTTTTTGAGCAATTCAATATTTTGCCGTTTCTTAATATGCACTCTCCTGATCAGTACTATGAGTATAAAAAGCAACAGCGGTATGATATACAATAAATAAAAAGACAGGGAACCAAAAAGGGTCTTTCCTGATGGGAATAACTTGAAACGATATGTCTTAATGAATAAAATATCACTACCAAGAATCTTAAGATCTTCTTTTGATAAACCTGATATGACATTAACCGGCTCTTCTTCCTCACCTTTTTCAACTGCTATCCTGAATTCACTGGTTTGTAATATATAATAATCGTCTTTATCGGGATTAAAATATGAAAAAGTGACCGGAGGAATCCTGTAATTTCCTGCATGCCTGGGAATAAGCAGATATTCAAATGTTTTATTACCTGTTTGTCCGCTTGAAGTGTTTTTTATATTGGTTGTTACCTTGGGATCGAAGGTATCAAAATCGGGAGGGAAATCAATTTTCGGTGCTTCAATAAGTTTCAGATTGCCGTTTCCACTTACAACAAATCGTAATGTAATGGCATCATTTGTTTTTACGTTTGATTTATCAATTGAAGCATTGATATTCATTGAACCCACAGCACCTGTAAATGTTGATGGCTGACCTGCAGGCAGGGATTTAACAATGATTTTTACAGGTTCAGATTCCAGCATTTTAGAAACACTTGTATAGGAAGGACCAAAAAAATCATCGAAAATGCTTCGTGGAGTTTTAATTTGTTGTCTGACATAAGTCTCGAGCTTGAATGGATCAATGGTGATCTCTCCGTTTTTCTGTGGGAAAAGCAATACCTTTCTTATCACCCCGGTATTATAAATGACCCCGTTTACATTTTCTCTCTGCAGGTTTATCTGCGTTGGTGATTCAATGTCCTGTGACCAGAATCCATTAAAATCCGGCATCTCACTGCTTCCAAAACCTGTTATGGGTAACCTGGTATAGATTTTAATGGTGGCAATAAGATGTTGCCCCTGGTAAACAGTTTTTTTATCTACCAGCACTTTAACAAAAAGTTGATCATCCGGCAATTGCCGAGGTTGAGCAGATGAGGTTTCCTGATCCTGTTGCCCGGATGGAGCGGACTTTTGTTCTCCAACAACCTCCACAGATACAGGATTTGATGAATACTCCTTCTTATCGACAACAGCTATTGCAGGTGGGATCGTAAACTTTCCTACGGTTGTTGCCTGGATATAATAGGTATAGGTTACTGTTATGCTCTGGCTTGATTTGCCGTTTATGATCTGAAAACTTGTGCTGGTGGATTGATTAGGACCACTAATAATATAAAAGTCAGAAATATCCGGAGGATTAAATGAAGACGGCCGCGCATTCAATGTATAGGTCAGCCTGAATTGTTCACCCATTTCAACAACCCGTGGTGCATCAGCTGTAAATTGAACATCCTGAGCATCAGCGTAATAACAGAAGATAAGAAGATAAACAAATATGGTGTAAATAAATTTCATTAAGTTGCAATTCGTTTCGGTTTATTAACAACTTTATTTTTTATAACC
>CAZGOR010000552.1:0-1929 GCA_964527875.1 uncultured Bacteroides sp.
CTCTGTGAAAACTCTGTGGACTCTGTGGTTTATACTACTTTTTAGACAGTCTCACTTACTCCCTTCCCGCTTCAGGGAGAGGGGGTAGGTGGATGGGATGAAGTTTTGAATCGCATTCTGCAAGATATCCAACGTCACTAAGTGAAAAAGTGGTTTTGACACACTCCAATCTACTCCTTCACCTTATTCGCAGAAAAAGGCAAACTGAAATCCGTGGTGTTTAAACTTCCCTGAAAAACATCTTCGATAAACTCACCGGTCATACCAAATGTAAAACCTTCAGCATCGAGAACAGCAGATAGCTTCCCATCTTCAATGATTAGATTCCTCAGATCAGTTTCATCACCATCAGCACTGATTGTCCCGGTATAGGTCTTTCCATCCTTGATGAAGGTTAAAAATCCTTCATAGACACCCTGTGGCGTGTCCAGTGTGTAACTCCATTTTCCTTCATATGGAGATTTGCCCAGTTTAGACAAGGCGGCACATCCTGCCAGTAAAATTGCAATGAGCAACAACGAAACGAAATTAATTTTGCGAAATTTTTTCATTTTAAAGCGATTTTGAAAAGATTAATGATTGATTAAGGATTATTTTTAAGTATGATTTTTATATTACCGGATTATCCTGATAAAAACAGTACTAATATAAAGAATAATTAACCATAAAGGTACACAAAGTACAGCACAAAGATGCACAAAGCATAGTATAAGGAAAGCCGGTTTACATTGTAATACTTCAGATTAGTGGTAACAAATCTCGAAGAAAATTATGATAGATAGATGTGTTACCGAAATTGTGAAGTATCACACAGCAAGCAGGTTTACGTGAAAAAGTAGTTGTGATTCAGCTCCAACGAAATAAACACTTTTTGGAGTGGATTAAATTTTTAAATAATGAAATTTCTCTCTAAAAATTATTTTAATAGTTATTAATCATTAAAATAATTAAAGCGCTGTGAATTTGGCATCTTTTTATGTAAATTTGAATAGGTGTTAACAGGATTCATTAAAAGGCATGAATGTTCATATTAGCCAGATTTTTTAAGAGTGTCTTTATCACTTTCTCAGATTATTTAAAATACACCTTTTTAAACTATCTAACATAAATCTTAAAACAGGAGGACACAAAATGAAAAAAATCATTTCCTATCTTTCAATTTTGTTTATAATGGTATTGGTCATGGTGTTTGCCCAGGAATGTAAAAAAGGCGGTGGAGCCGGGGAGAATGAACCCAATAATACCATTGAGGAAGCCGGTGAAATCCATCTTGGTGAAATCGTTACCATTAGCATTGACCCTGTAGGAGATTATGATTATTTTAAAGTGGAGGTTCCGGAACAGGGTTATCTGAACATTCAGGCATCAACGATACCTGAAAATCTTAACCTTGAGGTTTCTTTCAGGGCATACCAGGAGTGGGAGGCAGAAAATGAAAAAGAGATCAGACCATGGCACCGTTTACCTGATGCTGTTTTTATGGAAGACTCCGGAGTTTTATATTTTGTGATTCATGATGATTATGATGACCAGGCATCCGGAGAAAAAATCGAAATCAAGGCAGAATTTATTCCTGAATTTGATCCGACAGAACCAAATAACTCTCCTGAAGAAGCAAAAGAAGTTGAATTTACAGACTTGAATCTTGCTGTTTTTCCTGTCGGGGATCGGGATTGGCTGAAAATAATTGCTCCGGGACAGGGATATATCAAAGCAATGACAAAAAATGTTCCGGAAGGTATTACTCCCGAAATATATTATGCAACTTATGATGAATGGGCCGATCCGAAAACTCAGGAGTTAAGGAGTTGGCGCAGGATGCCTGATGCCTGTTTTATACCGGACTCCGGATTATATTATCTGCTGTTTCATGATGATTATGATGACCAGGCAGTTGAGTCGGTTTTCGATCTCAAACTGGAATTCTTA
>CAZGOR010000553.1:0-1926 GCA_964527875.1 uncultured Bacteroides sp.
CTGTGAAAACTCTGTGGACTCTGTGGTTTATACTACTTTTTAGACAGTCTCAACTTTCACACTTACTTAGCTTTCTTTTAATAAAGCCTTGCAATCCTTGTAATCTTCCACACCCACACTCTTATCTTTCCACTCCCTTAGCCTAAGCCTTAGCCTCAGCCTTCTTCAAATGCAACCCTGTGACCCTGCTACCGGGAATCATTGCTGTCAGAATTTATTGTTGCTATAGATTTTTTTTCAACATCTCTTTCCAGTTTCAGTGAATATGAAATCCAGATCTCATCACCTGTTTTTAATGTTCCCAAAAGAGCTGTAGGAGGATCAATATTGAATTCAGACATCTTCAAAGGCACTGTTCCTTCCAGTTCAACCTGTCCGTTTTCAAGTACCCTCCCATTGAAAGGAACATCAATCTCTTTCGTTACCCCGGCAATAAAGAGATAACCCGTAACCTCACCACTGAAATTACTGCCTGATTTAGAAATCTCTTTATCATTTGCTATTCTGAAATGAATAGCGGAATATTCTTTCGCTTTCAATGCTTCATAAGTCTTTTTATCCATTAACTCATAATCACTCACGATACTTTCCGTTCTGCATGAAAACCAGGTATCCAGTATACTATCAATGTATCTCTCATTCATTAACAGGGCTGCTGAACCCGCCAGCTCTGTAACTTCCATTTGCCAGTCATGAAGGGAAGATGTTCCCCGGATGGCCATTGAACTATTTTCCGGTATAATACTATAGTTAACCTGAGAATGAGTACTCACAGAAATGAACAGGAATAAAATGATAACCGTTCCTGTTTTTAATAAGCTGATTCTTTTCATGATGATTTGTTTATCTAATTTATCCTATATATCCTATCGTTTTGATAGCACAAATATAAACAAACTATTTAGAATAGATCAACATTAAATCATAATAATTCGGGATTAAGGATTTATTCAGGTATGTTATTCGTCCAATTTATTTGCTAAAATATTGAAATACAATAATATCGAAATTAATAAACAAAAATATGTTTTACAGCATCCTTTTCATCCAAAAATATAGTTAGGATATAAAAAAACCCCAGCCTACAGGCCGGGGTTATGTTAAGTCATTATTAATTAGAGTTTTAGCAAAAACTGTGATAATAAACCACTTTGCGGAACAGTTTCAATAATATATCTACTCTTCAGGTTCTTCTTCAGCAGTTTCTTCCGTTTCTGCTTCTTCATAACTTGTTGTAGTTATCATCGAAAAGGCAGCTATTTTCCATTGTTCATCAATCTTTTCCAGAACAGTCAGGTGAATTGCTTCTGTTTCAAAAGGTTCATCCTGCCATATGCCATTAAGTTTTTCATTATACGTAGTCCATGCACAATCAGGAAAAACTTTAATTATAAAATCTGATTTTGCATACTTCAGATCCTTATAGTTTAACCACATGCTGTCATTTTCAAGACCTTCTTTGATATTCTTGGACATTTCTTCCCATGTAACGAAACCATAACCTGTTTTACTGGCAGATAATCTCCTGGTTAAAGAGTCCTGTACCCAACACGCCGCCAAGCGTTCATAATCCCTGTCCAGATAGGCCTGGGATTCTTCATTAAGAACAGTTATAATAGCCTCTTTTTCTTTTTCCACATCGATTTGTTCCTGACAGGCTGGAGAAATCAGGATGAGAAGTGCTAAAAGCGTGAAAAGATTTTTTTTCATGATTTTAAGTTTTTAGTGGTTTAAAGTAAAGTGAGAATTTGATTAGAGATGCAAATTACGAATTAATATGGTGAAAGTCAATATAATATTAATTTGTGGGGTATATCCAAAATATTGATTTATTGTGTGTCCGTTAGATTTATTATATAGGAGAACCACTCACGAGACTGTCTAAAAAGTAGTATAAACCACAGAGTCCACAGAGTTTTCACAGAG
>CAZGOR010000554.1:0-1913 GCA_964527875.1 uncultured Bacteroides sp.
AGTGATCCCTGGTGGAATACATTTTCCAGAAGACCCTCTCTTGGTTCGTAGTAAGTATATAACCTGAGAATCACAACATCAGCTTCTTCGACGTGATTTACGACCTCCGAAAAACGTACGGTAACAGCAGAATCAACATTCACAGGATAAATTTTTAAACCTGTCTTAAGCGGAAGAATCCGCTTGTCATTATATTTGTTATTTGTCAGCAGGACCATTGATTTGTGCATGGCTGTTTTACCTGCTTCCCTGAATTCATCTGAATTACAGATATCCCTTGCAGCTTGTTCATCCACATATGGATTTTCAAATAAACCAAGATTAAATTTAAGTTTCAACAACTTGCGAATCGATTGATCTATCCGGCCTTCGGAGATCTCTCCCTTCCGAACCAGCTGAATAATATATTCAGGTATTTGTTCCCCACCAAACTGGTCTATTCCGGCATCAAGAGCTTTTTTGACTTTTTCAACCGGTTCCAGATCTTCAACACCATGATCCATCGGTCCGCCAACTTTTATTCCAAGAAATCTGATTGGTGTAATAATCCCCCAATCAGAACAGACAATACCTTCGAATCCCAATTCATCCCGGAGCAGATCTGTGATAATTTCTTTATTGAATGCAAATCCCACATTTTCGCTTGTTTGACCGACAGGTATACCATAATAAGGCATTATCTGGGTAGTTCCGGCTTTTATTGCCGCCCTGAAGGGAATCACATGGTAGTTAAAATAATTACCCGGATAAACCTGGTCTTTTCCATACTTGAAATGCGCATCCCAGCCATCTTTCTGTGGACCTCCTCCTGAAAAGTGCTTGGTCATGCAGGATACACTCTTGTCAGTTAAACTATCACCCTGAAAACCAAATATATAAGCTGCTGTTAGCATAGATGACATTTCAGCATCTTCACCAAAAGTCCCTGAAATACGGCCCCATCGTGGTTCAGTTGCCAGGTCTGCCATTGGATGCAGAGCAGTATGGATACCAACTGCCCTGTATTCCTGTGCTGCAATCCGGCCAAAGTTTAACACCAGGTTTGAATCACCTATCGCTGCGAAACCCAACGGGTCGGGCCATTTTGAGAAAGCATCCATTTTTGTCGCTGCTCCTGTTCTATCGCTATGCCGTGGATCTGAACTCACCGTGACAGGGATACCCAGCCGCGACTGCTCCGCGATACGCTGGATCCTGTTTTGCCATGCCGCGTGGACAGCCGGATCATCGGTGCCTAAAGCTGATGTGACATGCCTTATCTCTTTAGATAACAGGATATCATAAGGATTTGAGTATGATAAAAACAGTTTGATAAAAACTTTGCTTTGTGTGAAAGCTCCTACAAGATCTTCAGAATAAAGAAACGGGTGGAACATCATACCTGCCTTTTCTTCAAGGGTCATCTGAGCCAATATATCTTCAACACGCTGATCTACAGGGACTCTAAAATCTTCATAAAGATCCAGCGTATCATTTTTATTCAGATCGCGAAAGGAATATCCATCTATTTCAAGTACCGGTGCAGGCCCTGTTAATTTCTCTTTGCCTCTTTTCTCAATCTGGTTTGCTTTGATAAGCAAGTATGAAAAAGTTCCTGCAATGATGATCACAAGCACAATAATGAGCCACATGACCGTTTTAAGGATGATTCTAATCAGTTTATTCATTTTATTACGATTTGGGTATTGATTCAGAAATATGATTTGTGCACTGACCCAGAAAAAATGATTTACGTAATTTAATAATTTTTCAGTGAAAGTATATAAATCCGAAAGGTAGCAGGTATATCTCATGTTTCCAGCCCAGGTTAGCAACCTGGTTTACTCTGCCCCGGTTGGCAATCCCCGATTTGCATCGGGGCAGGCGGGTTTACCGGGTATATTCCCCGATATCTGTTCCGGTTGGCAACCGGG
>CAZGOR010000555.1:0-1903 GCA_964527875.1 uncultured Bacteroides sp.
ACTTTTCGGGCAGGACAGGTATCAGGTATGAATACTCCCATTTATTAGGAAACAGCAATCTGGCTCCGCGGGTATCTTTTGCATACAAATTAGGTGAAAACAGCCAGGTGTCATTTGCATATGGAAAGTTTTACCAGATACCTGAGAAAGAGTTCCTGTACTATATAAATGATCTGAAGTATGAAAACTCAACCCATTATATTATGAATTACCAATGGATACAAAACAAAAGAATATTCAGAATAGAATTGTACAATAAACAATATAATGACCTGGTCAGAAACCTCGAAGGTGTCACTGATGGATTCAGCAATAAAGGAACGGGATACGCCAGGGGATTTGATCTTTTCTGGAGAGATAAAAGCTCCGTTCCGAACGGTGAATACTGGATATCCTATTCATTTATTAATACGAAAAGGATTTATCATGATTTCCCGGTTGCAGCCACACCGGATTATGTATCAAATCATAATTTATCGGTAGTTTATAAACACTGGATCAATATATTGGATCTTATTCCCGGTTTCAGTTATGCCTTTGCTTCCGGAAGACCATATTTCAATCCTAACAGGCCGGACAGCGAGTTTAACAAAGACAGGACTATTCCATATCATAACCTGGATATCAATATCAGCAAGCTTTTTACACTATGTAAAAGAAGAGCTGTTATATACGCTTCGGTAAATAATGTTCTTGGCCTGGATCAGATATTCGGATATCAGTATTCCACCAACGGTGCCGTAAGGATACAGGTAAAACCCCCGAGTGTACGTTCATATTTTATCGGCTTGTTTATTTCGACATATTGATTCAATCATGTACCGGATCATGAAAAGAAGATCATTATTATTTCCTCTTTTTCTTATTTTCATTGTGTCATACGGACAAAATGCGCAATATTCAATGCTGATGAAAGAGACTATTTCCCTGATAGATACAACAACAACCATTTCCTCACTCCGGGAGGCTGTCAACCGCTTCGAGAGAATCGGAAATGCAATGCCAGACCAGTGGCTTCCGTATTATTATTGTGCTTATTGCTGTGCCAGGATCAGTCACATGGAAAAAACGGATAAGAAACGGGATTTGTATGTCGATCAGGCTGAGTATTATATCAATATGGCTGACAAAATAGACCCGGAAAATTCTGAGATCTGCGTGATGCAGGGTTTTATCCTGCAGGCAAGAATGGATATCGATCCTATGGTCAGAGGAATGAAATATAATAATAAATGCCTGGAAATGTTCGAAAAAGCCAGAGAGATCGATCCCGAAAATCCAAGAAGTTACCTGTGGTATGGTGTTAACTTATTTAATACCCCTTCTTTTTTTGGTGGCGGAAAGGAAAAGGCATTACCTTTATTGGAAAAATCATTGGAAAAATTTAATTCGTTTGTTCCTGAAAGCCTGATCCATCCCGACTGGGGGAGAGAATATGCTGAACTGATGCTTGAGAAGTACTGATTAAGAATTAATTAAGTGTGAAGTTAATGCCGCTTGCCCCGAGTACTCAGGGACTATTAAAATCTGCAATCTGCTGAAAGAAAATATGTTAAATATAAAAGATAAATGGATTAATATCCTTGGAATTCCTTTTATCGGGATCTGTATGCCACTCATATTTTATGACAGGTCGGATATCATCAATTTACTTCTATGGATATTGATCTCTGTTTGTCTGACTTTTATTATATGGACAGGAAGCCAAAAAATTGTACGTTACCTCTGGACAAAATATCCCTGGGAATCACATCCCTTACGGCATTTATTGATAAATATACTCTTCCTGGCATTTTTGTCTGCTTTTATTATTATCATTCTTTTTGGAATCAATAATTTGTTTGGTAATTACTCCCCGGGATACTGGCAGGAACTGAAAGGTATTCATGTAGCTGTTGTTTTA
>CAZGOR010000556.1:0-1903 GCA_964527875.1 uncultured Bacteroides sp.
GCATGGTGCATGGAGCATGGAGTATGGAGCATGGAGCATGGAGCATGGAGCATGGAGCAGGGAGCATGGAGTATGGTGCATGGAGCATGGAGCAGGGAGCATGGAGCAGGGAGCATGGAGCAGGGAGCAGGGAGCAGGGTACAGGGTGCAGGGAGAAGTGATAGTCAATCCCTGATTGCCAAATCAGGGGCAGACATGTGTCTGTTAAACATTGGAGCATCGTGCAAGGTGTAACTGAGGTTAAATTATGAATCCCCCAGGAAAGGATTGGTCCTTTTTTCCGTTTTTATATTTGTTTCAGGACCATGCCCTGGATAAATAACCGTATCTTGATCAAGAACAAATATCTTTTCTTTGATGCTATTCATCAATGTATGATAATCTCCGCCAGGGAGATCTGTTCTTCCAATACCACCCTGAAATAAGACATCGCCCGTAAACAGTAGCTTCTCATCCTGGTTCAGTAAACCTATACTTCCTGGTGAATGGCCGGGTATATGCAAAATCTCAAATTCTGAATCTCCAAATTTAACCTTGTCACCTTCATTGAGAAAAGAATCGGGTAACGGAGAACTGGTAGTCTTTATACCGAAAAACATTCCCTGTTCAATTGAGTTTATTAACAGGGGTTGATCCAGTTTATGGATCAGAAATTGAAGAGAAAACGTCTTTTTTACAAAATCATTGCCAAGAATATGATCAATATGACAATGAGTATTGATCAACTTTACCGGCTTCAGTTGGTTCTTATTGATTTCACTGAGAAGCTCTTCTCTTTCTCCCGAATTTTCACATCCCGGATCAATGATAATACATTCTCCCGTTATATCAGAAACAATATAAGTATTGACCCTAAATGAATTAAACACATACGTTCTGACTTCAAGCATAAGAAATACAATATATATTCAGTCTTCTGTACCACCTAAAAGAGGAACGAAAACAAACGATCCATGGTACGTCTTTTTATAATTGGTCTCAGATTCTTTTACAATCCTGACCATTGATTGAGAGAATCTGTCACCCACAGGAATAACCATAATACCGCCAATTTTAAGTTGCTGTAAAAGTTTTTCAGGAATTACAGCAGCAGCTGCTGTGACCAATATTTTATCATAAGGGCCATATGTTGGTTTTCCTTTCATTCCATCGCCAAAAAAGAAATGAGGTTTATATCCCAGTTTTGTCAGGTTATCCTGTGCTTTCATAAAAAGTTTCTTCTGACGTTCGATAGTGAATACTTTTGCACCAAGTTCAAGCAAAATCGCTGTCTGGTAGCCTGAACCTGTACCTATCTCAAGGACCTTATCATTGGGAGATACATCAAGCAATTCGGTCTGAAATGCAACTGTATATGGTTGTGAAATGGTTTGTCCACTCCCAATCGGAAATGCCTGGTCCTGATAAGAGAATTTGATAAAACTGCTATCCATAAAATGATGTCTGGGAACAATACCAAGAGCCTTCAGTACATTTTCATCTTTAATACCCTTTATTCTGACAGTTTCAACCAGTTTACGACGTAATCCCTTATGTCGATAACTATCCTCCATATAAGTTTATAATGTATTATGCAAATTTAACTTTATCAACAGAAATTGTTCAGTAGTTAATAAAAAAATAAAAAAAAGGTCAGCTAAATCATTTATGTTTGTAAAAAGTCTGATTTTTAATGCTTAAAATCGGTATAGTTGATAATAATATTTCTCCAGATGAATATTCAGATGCCCTGAAAAAATCATCTGATTTCACATTTGGAGGATTTTGTGATCTGTCATTAAAGACCAGTTCAGGAGAAAGTATTCAATCTGATTTTTTTCAACTATCCGGATTTAAAGAATTGATTCATTCCTGTGATGCCCTGTACTTTCCAAAAGTCAACATTGAAGTATACCCTTTAATT
>CAZGOR010000557.1:0-1880 GCA_964527875.1 uncultured Bacteroides sp.
ATCTCTGTTTCCTCTGTGGTTAAATGTTTTAATAGACTTTTTAGACAGCCTCTTCATCAAATAAATAAAAAAATATGGGAGATCCGAAAGGTTTTTTAGCTATACCAAGAAAAGAAGCTGGGAACAGGTCTGTTGCTGAAAGAATATACGATTTCGGTGAGGTTGAACAGACCCTCAATACCGAGGATAGAAAACTTCAGGCATCCCGCTGTATGGATTGTGGCATACCTTTTTGTCATTGGGCCTGCCCGGTTATCAACCTGATTCCTGAATGGCAGGATATGCTCTATAAAGGTGAATGGAAAAAAGCGAGCGATTTGTTGCATGCAACAAACAATTTCCCTGAGATCACAGGTCGTATTTGCCCTGCACCCTGCGAAGATGCTTGCGTATTAACACTTCATGAAGCTCCCGTTACGATACGTGAAAATGAAGCTGCTATTGTTGAAATGGCTTTCCGGGAAGGATATATCAGACCGAAACCTCCTAAAGTAAGAACGGGTAAAAAAGTGTCAGTAATAGGATCGGGACCTGCCGGGCTGGCATGTGCTGACTTACTTAATAAATGGGGTCATTGGGTGACAGTTTTTGAAAAAAAAGATGCTGCAGGTGGTTTATTAAGGTATGGTATACCTGATTTTAAACTAAGTAAGAAGGTGATTAACCGCCGGCTTGATCTGTTGATCAAAGAAGGGCTTGAAATACATTTGAATTCGGAAGTTGGCAAAGATATTGATCCGGAAAAACTGTTACAGAATTATGATGCTGTTTGCCTTGCCATTGGATCAGAGGAACCAAGAGATTTGCCCGTGAGCGGAAGGAACCTGGATGGTATCCATTTTGCAATGGAATACCTCGAACAGCAGAATAAGATCAATAATGAAATTGAAATTCCGTATGATTACCTCATCTCAGCAAGAGATAAAAATGTTGTTATCCTGGGAGGAGGAGATACCGGTTCAGACTGTGTTGGTACTGCAATCCGCCAGGGAGCAAAAAAAGTGACCCAAATTGAAATTCTTCCTGAACCGGAAAAAACAGGGAAATATCAAAATCCATCCTGGCCCTTTGTGCCCAAAATCTTGAAAACCAGCACTTCTCATGAAGAAGGCTGTGAACGAAGATGGGGTTTATCAACAAGGAGATTTCTTGGTAATAAGCAGTTTGTTACCGGCCTGGAAACTGTTAGGGTATCATGGGAAATAACCGGAGATGGACAATATGTTATGAAAGAGATCCCCGGAACAATGGAGATCATAAACACAGACCTGGTTCTGCTGGCCTTAGGCTTTTTGCATCCGGTACATGAAGGACCTGTTAATAAATTTGGTCTGGAACTCGATAGCATGAAAAATATTAATACAGATCAAGATTATCTTACCAGTAATCCCAAAGTCTTTGCCTGTGGTGATGCAAAAGAAGGTGCTTCACTTGTGGTGAAAGCTATATATTCGGGAAGACAGGCAGCAGAATCGATAAACAGGTTTTTGAAGAAGGAATGAAAAAGGTTGCATGTCCACATTTTACGCTGATTTCACTCTCGGCGGACCACCCGGCTTTCGGGATTTCCTGTCACATCGGCGGCTGGTGTGGTACGCAGGAGGAGAAGGACGAGGCCAACCGGCTCATGGCGCCGTGGGTTTGTCATATACACTTCGCCTGGAATATCACGGAAGAACCGCTGGAAGAGAAGATGAAGAACCTGCGCGACGTCGGTTATCAAGGTTCCTACAGCGTTGAGTACCACACTGGCAAGAACGAATACGCCGAAGTGGCAATACAATTGGACAGGGTCCGGGCGGTGTTCGATCGCTGGCGGACTACGGATTTTAAAAGTTGATAAAACTATAATTATTGAAGGAGCTTATTCCCCGGCCAAT
>CAZGOR010000558.1:0-1850 GCA_964527875.1 uncultured Bacteroides sp.
TGTGAAAACTCTGTGGACTCTGTGGTTTATACTACTTTTTAGACAGTCTCTTTTTATTCAAATTTTCTTCTCCTGAATCCGTGCTTTTTTCCCGGTAAGCTTCCTGAGATAGAAAATACGGTTTCTGCGGATATGCCCTTTCTTATTGATTTCAATTTTTTCAATGAAAGGGGATGCCAGCGGAAAAATTCTTTCGACACCAATATTACCGGACATCTTTCTTACTGTAAATGTTTTGTTGAGACCAGATCCTTTTCTCTGTAAAACAACTCCTTTGAATTGCTGGATCCTTTCCTTATTACCTTCCACAATTTTATAGTGCACAGTAACGGTATCACCACTACTGAAATCCGGATAGTTATTTTTAATGGGATGTAACTTCTCAACTACCTTCATTTTTTCCATTCTTCCGGGAATTACTATTTAAGCTCTTTTTAACAGAGCGCGAATTTAAGAATTAATTTTAATTTAAGAGAAACCTGAAGATAAAATTCTGAATTTCTCACTCCAACCGGTACCTGAAACTGAGAACTAATTCGGTCCGGTTGACAACCGGACTTTTCTGTGTCATCCAATGCTAATATTACTGCCGATTGGCAATCGGCAGTAACTTTCATACATTCATACTTTCGCACTTTTATACATCATCAACCTTAGCCTTGTTCTCTGAAAACCGGGAACCATTAATGCCCTTCCCCTTCTACCTTAAAATGATCACCTGTTTCTTCAACGATCTCATCATACCACCATTTGGGATATCCGGGTTGTTGAGGATATGCTGGTATTGTTTTACTAAAGCCATTAGTCTCAAAAACACCGTTATTCTCCTTTTTTATATTGCCATCAATATACTTCACCAGGAGGAATTCACCCAGTTTCTTCCAGCTATCAAAGGTTAGCTTTCCTATACTGACTGAATAATCTGTAATAAACCTGCGAGCATTTTCTTTGTTTTCCTGGTAAAGTTCAACAGCTGCCTTGTCGATGGCTTGTTTATTTTGTATATATTTTGTTTCAAGTTCCTCCTGAACTTTTTTAACATCCTGAGTCATCACATCATACCGCAGGTAACAAAAATTAGATACAAAATTAAAAGTCCAGAATGCAGATTCAGATGAGTAATGAAGCATATCACCGTTACCCACTGCAAAATTTTCCGGGACCTTTGTGATACCACAATACATTGGGTTATAGACGGTGGTAGCTGCATCATCAACACCAAACCAGAATATACCCCCGATCCAGTCGGGCAACCAGTTTCTTGACTCAGTGATAAAACTAAACCCGGTTTGCTGTGTGGCTACAGCCCGCTCATTAAAATAGGTTTCATCATTAACATCCCATGTCAGAGGACGCCAGCGATAGGGAAGGTGATAGGGGCCTGCTCCAATATCAAGGGTCATATCCATTTGTGTACTCTCGAAATGATCTCTCATGAATTTCATCATATCCTGTACAGATATTTTATAGTCAGGTTTGATCCAGAGTGGCATCCGGTTTTCAAGGTTATGTCCCATGGCATAGTCGAGGTATTTATCCATATCTTTGTTCACTTTATAAAAGAATGACCATACCCTTGATTCACAGAAACGGGCAGCTGTAAAATTCAACGGAGCATATGTATCTGAGAAACTAAAATCTTTATCCTTCCCGGTAAACCAACCTTTGTCACGCGCAAAACTGATAACATCCTCAGCATATAAGCAGTTTTCAGGATCATTAAGGGGAAACGTTGTGATCCTGGCCTGGTTGGCATGTGCTGAAATATATCCGTCAGGTATCTTTCGAGCTACCCATAATGCGCCTCTATTACCCGATCCTTTGCCTATCATTTCCATGATCCATACCTC
>CAZGOR010000559.1:0-1849 GCA_964527875.1 uncultured Bacteroides sp.
AACGCGTTGTGCGATTAAACTGACGATATTAATAACGAGGAATTTGTAGAGCCGCGCCGCGGCGCGGCTCTACAAAACAATATATAATTCAATTAATTAGCTTTTTTAATCGCACAAAGCGTTAATTTACTAATTTACCAATATACCAGGTTACTCAGGATCAATGATAACAGGTTTTACCACAACTTTATTTTTCCATTTACCGGTAGCATAATACAGGTAATAAAAGATCAATCCCATCAGCCAGCCGGCAGGAATAGCCCACCATATACCTGTTTCACCGATCCTTGATGAAAACAACCAGGCCAGTGGGATCCTGACTACCCAGAGAGAAAACAAGCTGATGAACATTGGTATTAATGTATCACCTGCTCCCCTGAGAACACCATTGATTTTAAACATTGTCGTAAACAGCAGATAGAAGGAGCAGACGATTAACAGGTATTCAGAACCGATCCTGATTACTTCAGCATCATTGGTAAAAAGTCCGATAAGCTGTTTCTTAAAAAAAATAACAATCAATGTAACGGTAACGGAGACAATTGACGACATCAGCAGTGTTGATTTAAAGCCTGTTTTCACGCGGGCTGATTTGCCGGCTCCAAGATTCTGCCCGACAAATGTGGCCAGGGCCGCTCCGAAGTTCATTGCAGGAAGGACAGCAAGATTGTCTATTCTGATGGCTGCTGTATATGCTGCAATTACATTTGTTCCAAATGAATTAACAATAGCCATCATGGCAAGATTCCCCAGTGATACAAAAGTGTGCTGGATACCTGTGGGCAGACCGATCCTGATACTTTGCTGAAAAATCCGGGTATCAAAATGAAATTTTGAAATATTGAAACTGATGATCTTATGATACCTGTTGAGGTATACTATTGCCATTAGGAATGCTATTCCCTGGGATGCTATGGTAGCCAATGCAGCACCTGCTATACCCCATTTAAATACAATGATAAACAAAAGGTCCAAACCAATATTGAAAAAAGTAGAAATGATCAGAAAATATAACGGGGTTTTTGAATCTCCCAATCCCCTGAGTATAGCACTTGTTCCGTTGAAACCAAAGGTAATAATAAGCCCGGACAGGTAAATGGTCAGGTAAGTTTTGGCCTGCGGAAGAATTTCTTCAGGAAGCCGGACAAGCCTGAATATCTCTTCAGTAAAATATATCCCGACAACCGAAAGAATTATTGATGCAAAAAATGTGAATATATACAATGTGTCAATAGCACGTTTTACATTTTTTATGTCTTTTGCCCCGAAATACTGTGCTATGACAATTGTTCCGCCGGATGCCACACCGATAATCAGAGATATGAGGGTAAAGATAATGGGGAAGGAGGCACCTACAGCAGCCAGAGCTTCTTTACCAAGGATGTTCCCGACAATGATAGTATCCACAATATTATAAAGCTGCTGGAGAAGGTTACCAAGCAGCATAGGAGTGGCAAAATTGATGATCAACCTGGCCTCGTTTCCTTCCGTAAGATCTTTCATCTGCGAATTAAAACTGCAAAGGTGTGTAAATTCCTGTAGAGGGGCAAATATTAAGAATTGTTAAACTGTTAAACTGTTAAATTGTTAAACTGTCAGTGATTTATGATTAAAAGAGTATGTATTTTTAATAAGATTAAATATTAATAAGCGAGAAATGTTATAAAAACTAATATATAAAGTACGATAATTCGGAGGAAATGACATCAATGGATAAATAACTATTAAAATGGAGAAGAAATATCTTAACCTTGAGGATATTAGTGCTTATACTATTGTCTTTGAATTATCGAATTATGTATGGAATATTGTGATCAAGTGGAATTATTTCAGCAGAGATACTATTGGC
>CAZGOR010000560.1:0-1848 GCA_964527875.1 uncultured Bacteroides sp.
CATCCGGTTCCATGGTAATTCCCGCCGACAGGTCATAAAAGGAAGCTTTGCTGTTCCTTAAATCGGGATCTCTGAGCCGCGTTAATATCCAGTCGGAATAAGTTGAGCGCGCACTCATCACAAATGAATGCTTTTCTTTTTTAAGAGGACCCTCTAAGGCTATATGGCCTGTGACAGGACTGATCCCCCCTCTTCCGGTAAAACGGTTTTTATTCCCCTCCCTGGTGGAGATGTTGAATATAGAAGCAGTCCTGCCACCGAATTCTACGGGAATGTTACTCTTATACAGACTGAAATCCTTAATGATATCCGGACTGAACGATGAGAAAAAGCCGAACAGATGAGAAGTGTTATATACTGGTACCTTATTAATATAGAACATGTTTTGATCGGCTGAACTGCCCCTTACATTGAATCCTGATGATCCTTCTCCGACGGTTTGTATTCCCGGCAGCATCTGTGCTACCTTCAGGAGATCTTTTTCTCCCATTACAAGCGGTATCTCTTTTATGGTTTTCATATCAAGCCGGGCAAAGCCCATCTGTATACCAGACACATTCTGATATTTTTCAGCTTTTATAACCACCTCATTGATGGGTATGATCTCCTTCTCCATAGGAATATCAAGCCTGCCATCCGAATAGATGAAAAGATTATATTTTACCTCTTTCATTCCCAAACAATTAACGGAGATCAGATACTTTCCTGAGGGCACAACCATCTGATAGCGACCGTCGATATCAGCCACAGTACCTGTTCTCGTCTCGGCAAAATAGATGGTAGCTCCGATAAGTGACTGTCCGTTTTCCCTGTCCCATATCTTTCCAAAAAGGGTTACCGGTTTACCGTTTGTGGCTCCATTACTTTCCCCGATAGTTATTGTTTCTGTAACTTCTTCTTTTTTCCCCCCGAAATACATTTCCTCTTTTGATATATCAGAAACGTTAATCCCTGTTTGCCGTTCATCTCTGTCAGATACCTTCGCCGAATCTGTTTCCGGTGTAATGATATTACCCGGAATGATGAAAACGTTATTGCTTTCATCTATGTAAAAAGACAGTTTTTTTGGTTCAAGGTATTGTGCAAGTACAGCCTCCAATGATAAATTGTCACCCCTGACAGTTATACTGATCCCGGAAGTCCATTTACTTAAATAATAAAAATTCAGGTCAGAAGTATTTTCTATTGAATCCACAAAACGATCGAATGAGACCCGGTTGAAATCACCTGAAAATGTATGGTCTTCTGATTGTCCGTAAGTGGGATACAGGCAGAACAGGATTATGAATATGAGGATCATTCTGGTCATCATTTGTCATCTGCCAGGTTGATACAATACTTAATCCATTGCCTGAGGCTTTCATCCGAAATATTCCGGAAATTAATCCAGTGCCGGCGTTTATACTGCCTGATTTCTTTCCTGTATTGACTACCGAAAATCTCTATGAGTGATGAGACGGATTTGATTGATTTCAACTGCCCTGAAACATATAGATATACTTTTCCAGACTGTGATGTGAAAGTATACAGATATGCGAGAGATGAAGGGGTGAAAACCAGATTTTTTTCCCATATCAAATAGCATGACATTTCACCGGTATATACAACCTGAAAAAAACGGGACCCGGTTTCAGGAAATGACATCTTTCGGAATAATTTCCTGTCAAGCGTGAATTCATCAATGAATTCCCCCGTCAAAATAAGCCGTTCGATCTGTCCCCATTGACCTTTGTATTTCAAGATTACTAGTTGGTTATATATATCATATTTTAGCAACAAATCTTCATAATATACCCCATTAATCAGCAGGCTTCCTTCCCTGAACTGATCCGAGTTAAAAAAAGGATG
>CAZGOR010000561.1:0-1839 GCA_964527875.1 uncultured Bacteroides sp.
CCGGGCACCAAGAAGACTTGATCTGAGTAACCTGGAACAAACAAAAAAAGAAGCACAGTCGGCATATGAACGTAGAGGAGGTGATGGAGAACCACAGCAGCAACAACAACAACAGCAACCAGTCCAACCTGTCAGAACAGGTAAAAAAATAGGACGAAATGAAATCGTCAAGGTAAGGTATACTGATGGTAAATTGATTGAAACCAAGTATAAAAAAGTTGAACTGGATATCGAGAGCGGACGTTGTGTTTTGACCACCTGAGAGAAATAATCACCCACCTGATTTTAATCCTTTGATTAATTCAGAAAGCCTGTTATAAGTAGGTTTGCTAACAGTTGTCAGTGGCAGTCTGACATGATTCTGCGTGAGCCCGAGAATGTTAAGTGTTGCTTTTATACCAGCAGGATTACCTTCAACAAAAAGGTTTTCAGTAATTTCCAGGAGTTGATAATGAATCGTTCTTGCTTCATCATATTTCTTTGCCAGAGCAAAACGTACCATATCACTTAATAGCTTTGGGAAAGCATTGGCAACAACAGAAATGACACCGGAGGCCCCGACACTGATCATTGGCAGGGTTATCGCATCATCTCCTGAAATAACCAGAAAATCATCAGGCTTATCACGAATAATCTGCATGATCTGAGCTAAATTACCCGAGGCTTCCTTTATACCAATAAATTGACGATTGAAGTCATGGGCCAGGCGCAAGGTAGTTTCAGCAGATATATTACAGCCTGTTCTGCCGGGAACATTATATATAATTACCGGTACCGGACTGAAAGAAGATATAGTCTGGTAATGTGTATATAGACCTTTCTGGTTAGGCTTATTGTAGTATGGAGCAACTGAAAGAATGGCATCAATCCCGGCAAAATCTGTCCTATTTATACAATTGATTACATCCTGGGTATTATTACCCCCAATACCAACAACCACAGGAACACGTTTGTTTACAGCTTCGACCACAAAATTCATCATTGCTTCTTTCTCATCTTGTGACAATGCAGGTGTTTCACCGGTTGTGCCCAGCACAACAAGATAATCAACATCGTTGCTGATCAGATGTTCGATGAGATTGGCCAGTGAATTGAAATCGATGCTGTCATCTTTACGGAATGGTGTAACAATCGCAACTCCTGTACCGATGAACTTTTTTTTGGGCATAGCAGTAAGAAAATCTTGGGAAAACAAATATACAAATAAATGTCACGGCCGTATGGATGATTCAGACAGAATTTAATGAGGTTGTCTAAAAAGTCCATTAGTTTTTATTTCTCGCAGATTAACGCAGATTTCAGCGCTGATTTACGCAGAAGTAATTAGCTGGAAATTAGCACCCTGCGGAAATCTGCGAATTGATCTGCGAATATCTGTCCTGTTAAATATCCTTACAGGATTTTTGCTTTGCAAAAATTTCACAGGGTTTGCAAGAAGCCTTGAAAGACTTTTTAGACAGCCTCACAACAACCGTTGATATTACCTTCCTGGCTTAAATCTTTTTGAATATAATTCATAGCCCGGTTTCAGGACTGACTCCTGTGAATCATATTTACATAGTGCTTCATCTGATCCAGCAGGAATGAGATCTGCTTGTTTTTACCGGTTTCAATCATCAGGTCGTAATCTTCTGTGTTACAGTAACGTCCGATCTTATATTCTGCAGGCGATAGGGTGACAATATAATGCACCGGAAAATAATACGTTAAGCTCAGGTCAAAAAGTATATCAAACTTTTCATTGGTAAAATCGTTAATAAACTGGCTTTTAGGTCTGAAATACCAATCGAGGTTCTTTAATGAAAAAAAATTAAAGCCTGTCCTTAAAAGGAGATGGTC
>CAZGOR010000562.1:0-1820 GCA_964527875.1 uncultured Bacteroides sp.
AAGCCGCGGTTTTTATTGAAGACAACTGCTTCATTGGTTCCCGCAGTATTGTTGTTGAAGGAGCAAGAATTGAAAATGAAGTGGTCCTTGGAGCCAATGTTGTTATCACACAGTCAACAAGGATCATTGATGTTACCGGGGATAAACCGTTGGAATATAAAGGATTGGTTCCTTCCAGATCTGTTGTCATTCCAGGTACTTATCATAAAAAATTCCCTGCTGGCGATTATGGTGTTTCCTGTGCCCTGATCATCGGAAAACGAAATGAATCAACTGATAAAAAAACATCACTGAACAATGCCCTGAGAGATTTTAATGTTTCGGTTTAAACCATCAGCGGTAAAGAAAGAATTACCCAAGCATTTTCCAATCCCAAATCCCATATTCACACTAAACTGAAAACCGAGAACCATTATGCGAATTGGTTTTGATGCAAAAAGAGCCTATTTCAATTTAAGCGGCCTTGGAAACTATAGCCGGAATATCATTCATTACCTCAGCCATCATTATCCTGAAAATGAATATGTTCTCTATACTCCCCGCAGGCCGGATACCCCTGATATGCTGACTTCCACCGGTTTGCAACCAGTACTTCCCAAATCATGGATCTCAAAACGGTTTCCATCATTCTGGAGAAGTTTCTGGCTTTCAAAAAGGCTTGAATATGACAACATTGATCTCTTTCATGGATTAAGTAATGAAATCCCCTTTGGCATCCACAGATATCACCTGAAGACGGTGGTTACAATTCATGACCTGATATTCATGAAATATCCGCAATGGTACGACAAAATTGACAGAATAATTTATACACGTAAGTCTTTTTACAGCTGCCGTTTTGCCCATCGCATCATAGCCACATCTGAACAAACCCGCTCTGATATTATCAGCTTTTTTAAAATTGATCCTGAAAAGATAAATATTGTTTACCAGGGTTGTGATCCCGGCTTTTATACTACAGCCAGCCCCGAAAAAAAACAGGAGGTTTTAGCCAAATATAATCTGACACCAGGTTATATCTTTTATGTTGGCACCATTGAAAAACGAAAAAATCTTTTAAATGTCGTAAAAGCTATCCATCATGGCAGAATTCACACTCCTCTTGTTGTTGTCGGCAGACATACACCTTATGCATTAATTGTAAAAAAATATATTCATGAAAATCATCTGGAAACTGTCACTTTCCTTGAAAATGTTCCGAATGAGGATCTTCCATCCCTCTACCAGATGTCTTCACTGTTTATTTATCCTTCCACTTATGAAGGATTCGGGATACCAATACTGGAAGCACTTTATTCCCGAACTCCTGTGATCACCACTTCATGGGGTTGCTTCCCTGAAGCAGGAGGAGATTATTCTGCCTATATCGATCCTGAAAACATTGAACAAATAGCAGATTCTATAAAAAAAATTCTTGATGATGAGGAGCTCAGGGAAAAAATGATCGACGAAGGCTATAAGCACGCATTGAAATTTAATGATAAGGATATTGCAGATAATATGATGAGGATATATAATTGGTGAATTTATGAAATGTTTGCTGCGCAAACATTCGCGAGCGGGATGTATCTGTGACATCGCGGGAGCGAGCAATTGGTGAATTTGTGAAATGTTTGCTGCGCAAACATTCGCGAGCGGGATGTGCCTGTGGCATCGCGGGAGCGAGCAATTGGTGAATTGGTATATTCGTAAATTGGCATATTGGGTATATTTGTTTGTATATCAGTGGTGTGTGGATATTGGGATTTGGGTGTAAGGATGTGAAGTTCTGCCGGTTGCTAACCGACAGTAATGCCTACCCTTGGTGTGACAGAAAAGTC
>CAZGOR010000563.1:0-1811 GCA_964527875.1 uncultured Bacteroides sp.
CCCCATTAATCAGCAGGCTTCCTTCCCTGAACTGATCCGAGTTAAAAAAAGGATGACCAATTGCATTGGTATAAAGCACCTGGTAATTTTTCCCGTTCAGAAGATTAAAATCCGAACCGTAAGAACGGTCGAAATATTCTTTCAGCCGATAAAAATCCTTTGCCGTTTGATCGTTGTTCTGGGCGTATAGTGGATTAACCAGAATAGTAAGCAGACCTGTCAATAAATAAAAATGATACTTCAATTTGAGATTCACTCAATGAAATTTTTCAAAACTAGTCCAATCACAAAAAGTGTAAAAATAGAAAAATAATTAATCCTGTATGAGAATGATGAGTAATTATATACGGAAATTCTAATGCATGAAAGTGGGAAAAGTCTAAAGCTGAAACAATGTATAAGGCACACAGGGTGTAAGGTTTCAGGGGTACAGGTTCGCAAGGTTGTGTGATTATTCAACCAAGATATGTCTCAATCCTATCAAACGCTTTATTAATAGTATCTTCTGGCACACAGAAAGATAATCTCAGGTGACCTTCTCCTGTTGGACCGAAATCCACACCAGGAGTAGTTGAAACTTTTGCTTCTCTTAATAATCTTTCACAAAACTCCTTTGAATTTTTACCCTGCTCAACAAGTATTTTTGGAAACATCAGGTATGAACCTACAGGTTTTGAATAGTCGAAAATTGATTTAATATTGTCCAGCCGTTCACACATAAGGTTTCTCGCTGATTCATATTTTTTCCTGAATTCTTCCACACAATCCTGTGGTCCCTGTAACGCAGCCAACGCTGCGTATTGTGAAACCACAGGAGCACAAATTGTGAACGGAATATGTGCCTTATTGACCTGAGGCAGTAAATCTTCATTCACATGCAAATAACCTATCCTCCATCCGGTCATGGCATAGGTTTTTGTAAAAGTAAAACAACTGACCACATTATTTTTCATCTCGGGAATTGATCCAATACTTAAATGTTGATGATCATCAAACACAAAATATTCATATGCCTCGTCGGTGATGACCATCAGGTTATGCTCAAGTACGATCTCAGCCAACTGCCGGAGCTGATCTTCGCTAAATACATTTCCACAGGGATTAACAGGCGAACAGTATAATATCGCCCTGGTTTTTGGCGTAATCGCATTCCTGATTCCTTCTATGTCTAATCTAAAATCCTCTTCTTCAATTGTTGGAACAAACACCGGTTTAGCTGAAGCCAATATAACCTGTGTAATATGAGTAGCATAAGTCGGAGAAGGCAGAATAACCTCATCACCAGGATCCACTAATGCCATCAGGGCTGCCGCGATACCTTCAATAGCACCGGTGGTTACGATAATCTGGTATGGATTAGCATCGATATGATTATCCCGTTTTAACTTTTTTGCAATTTCTTCCCTTAATTCTAAAAGACCTATACTTTCTGAGTAACCATCAACATCTTTTTTGTTTATAGCCTCTACGGTAGCTTTGCCGATATGCTCCGGTGCACCTGTTGTTGGATTTGCCCATGATAGAAAAGCCACATCCTCTATCTGTTTTGATAACCGGGTCATTTCATGTATGGCAGACCTGGGCATTTGTGCAACTCTGTCTGCTGCATAACTGATACTGTTCATTTGATTAACTTGTTTTGATTGCATATATAAATGATTTTTATGGAATGATAATAGTAACGCATCTCCTTTCTGTGTAACTATTCAGTTACTCTTAATTTGATTTTGAAGTTAACTAAAAATAATAATATTGGGTGAGGCTGTCTAAAAAGTCTATTAAAACATTTAACCACAGAGGAAACAGAGATT
>CAZGOR010000564.1:0-1808 GCA_964527875.1 uncultured Bacteroides sp.
ACCTGTCTCTTAACTTCATAGCCATATCGTAAGCTTTATACTGGGCATCCTTATCACCGCCGATTTTATCCATGGGAAGTTCAGGATAACCATTTGTTATAACGACAAGCGGATCAATTGATTTTTGCTGTTCATCAGCCTCTATGGCTATTCTCATTATAAGTGTTTCGACCAAACCGACAGCGCTATGAGTAACAAAATTAGTTATTTAGGTTGTGATATGCACAAAAAATATTCTGTATTTGTCAATATGGATGAAAAGAGCAATTATGGTTCTTTCATAAGGATAGACAACGACAAGAGAAGTATCAAAGAATATTTAAGCATCTTACCGAAAGGTATTCCAATAGTCTTTGAGAGCACAGGCAATTGGTATTGGTTTACAGATGAGATAGAGAGAGCAGGCTTGCAACCCATGCGCTTGCCCACCCGAAGAAATCTAAGTTAATGATGGGGCAAATAAACAAAACTGATAAACTGGATGCGAAAGGGTTAGCTACCTTACTTAAAAATGGGACTTTACCCACAATTTGGATACCACCTGGCAATCTTAGGGATCAACGAGAGTTGTTGCGGTGGCGGATGGTGTTGTCACAGATAAAAGTAAAATTGAAAAATCTTATACAGTATGTGTTTGCTAAAATATGGAATAGAATTATATGGAGCCAGTGACTTGTTTGGAAAGAAAGGCCAAAAAATACTCGATGAGAAGACTTATGAACTACCCATTGAAACAGCAAAGTGTGTAGGGCAACAATTAAGCATGTTGGATCAAATAGAAGTATGCAATCAATCCGGAAATCAGATTGACAATGAACACCCTTCCTGAGGTAAACAACCAGGGGCAAAAGTGTAGAATGTGATAGTTCACGATTATAAGATACCAGGTGAGGGAATTCTCCTCGCATATGTTTGCATACATGAAAAAGGTAATAATGTTTAAAGTCCCGGTAACGCATAAGATGAAAATAAATTACAATGGTCATCACCTCGCTGTCGCTCATGCTGCAAGGCTTGATTCTCTTTCGGGAACCGAGAACCGACAACCATATCACTCCAGCCTTAACGCATCAGCAGGATTTGTACGGCCTGCCCTGATGGTACTATAACTGACCGTGATCAAAGTTATGATGATAGCCAGCAGACCGGTACCTAGAAACACCCAGGCATCAATCTTAACCGGATAAGCATAATCCTGCAGCCAGCTTTTCATATAATAATATGCTCCGACAAATGCAGGGATCATTGAAATCAAAATAAGAATTATAAACTCCCAGCTGATCATAAGGACAATTCGTTCGACACTGGCACCCATAACTTTCCGTACCCCTACCTCTTTGGTGCGCTGATCAACAGTAAATGAAGCCAGACCAAAAATACCCAGTGAGGCGATCAGAATAATCAGAATTGAAAAATATGTGAATATCACACCCCTTTTTTCGTCCGCTTTAAATTGCTGTGCATAATCGTCTTCAAGGAAAGTATAATGAAACGGACGCTCAGGGAAAACCCCAGACCATTTACTTTCAATAAACTGAAGCGTTTCCTGAATATTCTGATCTTTAATCTTAATATTGGCATAATAACCATTTTCCCTTAACAGGAACATCAGGGTTTCTATCGGGCTGTACAAACCCAATTGATGAAAATCTTTCATAACACCCACAACCCGGTAAGGTTCAACATCCTGGTTCCCACCGGTAAATGAAAGTTTTTTACCCAACGGTTCATCCCAGTTAAACCGTTTGGCCATGGTTTCATTGACAATCACACCGGTTGTTGTATCAGATATAAACTCCCTGGAGAAA
>CAZGOR010000565.1:0-1806 GCA_964527875.1 uncultured Bacteroides sp.
GACAAGTGCGAAATTACTGAAGAGCCTGGCTGAAAAAAGATGATTCCATCGTATGGTTAAAGTCCTGTTCCCGAAATCCATCCCGGCATATTGATTTTTAAATACATCTCTTCCAAAATAGCCTGAGAGGTAAATCCTGTTTTTATCATTTATGATATGGTTGATCTTTGCATTCAAATCATAAAAGTATAGCTTACTTTTACGAAGCAACTCATCTTTTGCAAGTGGAAGGAATAAATCCGCATAGGTCCTTCTGCCCGATACAATAAATGAGGCTTTATTTACAATAACCGGTCCCTCCAGGGTAAGTCGCGAAGATATGGTGCCAATACCGCCCGAACCGGATAGTTGCTTACTATTTCCTTCCTTCATTCTAACATCAAGAAGTGAGGACAATCTTCCCCCATATTCTGCAGGGATATCTCCTTTATATAATCTGATATCTTTAACTGCATCGTTATTGAAGATTGAGAAAAATCCCATCAGGTGCGATGCATTATAAACACTTGCTTCATCAAGCAGGATCAGGTTCTGATCCGGATTTCCGCCCCTGACACTAAATCCCGAAGCTCCTTCACTGGAAGCCTGCACTCCCGGCAATAATTGAATTGCCTTGATAACATCGACCTCGCCCATCAGTGAAGGAATCCTCCTGATGGACTTTATCGGAAGTTTATTAACACCCATCTCTGCCTTTTCAATGTGTGGATTACGGCCGTCTGCAACAATGGTAACTTCTCCCAGCTCTCGTATTTGAGGGATCAATTCAAGATTAACAGTTATATTGCTATCCAGCCGGACAGTTATTTCCCTGGGCTCGTAACCTACATATGAATAATGAAGTATATAATCCCCCGGAAACAGGCTGATTGAATAAAAACCATAAAGATTGGTGACAGATCCTTTCTGCAATTCTCTCACAAGCACGGATGCACCGATCAACTCTTCTCCCGACTCTGCATCTTTAATATAGCCGCTGACAGTATAACGCAAGTCAGCATCATCATCAGTTCCTGAAGAAAAACTTATAAAAAATGGAAATAATAAAAAGATGAATATGAAATATCTCATAGCTGATAAAAATCTCTATCTGATAAGACAATTATTATACCGAATAGTTGTCAACCTCATGCAAAGATGTGATTATTTAATGTTAAAATATTAAAAATCGGGGAATGAAGAGTTGTTGTCGGTGAATATAGCAGGGAGCAGGGATCATAGAGCATGGAGCATAGAACAGGAAGCAGGGGAAAAATTGCGGGTTGAAGAAGGCTGAGGCTAAGAAGGGTTTGGGTTTGGGATAAGGAGTATTGATTGAATGAATAATTATCAATTGCTCTTAGTTTTAGCTGACGGCACCATGAATACATCAATAGCGGATAAAAGTCTTTACATCTTCCTTAGATATTTCTCAAGCCAGTCTCCCACCTGTGTTGTTGAATAATTTTTACCGGGATTTATATCGGAAGTTACAACTCCTTTTTGAATTGCTGTTTCAACAGCATTTTTTATTTTTTCCTGTGCGCTGGTCATTCCAAGATATTCCAGCATCATTCCCATTGACAATATAGCTGCAAAAGGATTTGCAATATTTTTCCCTGTTCCTTCCGGGAAAGAACCATGAACAGGTTCGAATAAAGCTGCTTTCTCACCGACAGAAGCAGAAGGCAGCATGCCAATAGAGCCTGTGATAACTGATGCTTCATCCGTAAGGATATCTCCGAACATATTTTCAGTAAGAATGACATCAAAATATCCCGGATTCTGGATTATTCTCATTGCAGCAGCATCAACATACATAAAATC
>CAZGOR010000566.1:0-1782 GCA_964527875.1 uncultured Bacteroides sp.
CAGGACCACGATAAAAAACAACAGGAAATAAAAACCCAGTGCAACCATTAAGTGAAAACTATAAAACGATAGCGGCACATTCGGGATCAGTTTGCCGGGATCATCAATGAAACCATAACCAAAATACCTGAAATATTCATTTTTAAATTGCTCATCCATGAATGTTGCCTTTAATGATTCATACCTCTCCAGATCATTATGCCGGTCAGCTTCCTTCAGTTCCCGTAGTAACTCCCTTGCATATTTCCCCCGTTCAATTTTTTCTTCAGCAGATAAGAGACCCCTTTCTCCGCTTCCTTCTAAAAGGTCGACCACTCCGGGAACGAATGCCTCCCAGCTTCCATAAGACATATAAGAAAGTAAGTTGGGTATTTCAATCCTGAAAACAAAATCCTTAGTATTCACATTTCCAGGATTTTCCCCGGATGGTACCATGATTCCAAAAACCACAAGTCCGGTACCTTCCTGTCCGTGATACAAACCCTCAATAGCTGCCAATTTCATAGGCTGGATACGTGCTATCTGCCGGGTGGAACCATCGCCTGTAACTATAAGATGTATACTCGAGAGGATACCGAAGATAGAAGCAACAATGATACTTCTTCTGGCAAAAAGAATATTCCTTTTACGCAACAGAAACCAGGAACTTACACCAACAACAAATACTGAAGCGAGAACATACCCGCTGGAAATAGTATGGAGAAATTTATTGACAGCAACAGGGGAAAACAGAACATCCCAGAACCTGATCATCTCATTACGGGCCATATCAGGATTGAACTGCATACCAACCGGATATTGCATCCATGCATTTGCTGTCAGAATCCAGAGAGCAGACAGACTGGCACCAAACGCAACCAGCCAAGTTGATAATAAATGGAATTTCTTACTGACTTTGTTCCACCCAAAAAACATGACTGCAATGAAAGTTGACTCAAGAAAAAAGGCCATAATCCCTTCGATCGCCAGCGGTGCACCAAAAATATCACCCACAAACCAGGAATAATTGGACCAGTTGGTTCCGAATTCAAATTCCATGATAATACCTGTAGCTACACCAATGGCAAAATTGATCCCGAACAATGTCATCCAGAATTTTGTGATCTTCTTCCACTCCTCATCACCTGTCTTTACATAAATGGTTTCCATAATGGCTATGATGAACGTAATACCAAGTGTAAGTGGTACGAAAAACCAATGATAGAAAGCCGTCAGCGCAAATTGCCCGCGCGACCAGTTTACAAGTGAGAGATCAATGCTGTCAATCATTTTAAAACTTATTTTGTGAGTTGTTCAATTACATAATTGCTTCTTTCCCTGTCGGTCCGGAATCTGGATTTCAGGAAATCAGGAAAAAAGAGCAGTCTGATAATGATAAAAAAAATAAAAATCTTGATGAAGATGATCAGCCATAACTTTTTCCCGACTGTCATATTGCGGAAACCATCATAATAGAAATGAAAAATCCGCACAAATATATTCTTATGCACTTTAATGATTTTTAATAGGTCTAAAAATATGAATTTTTAATTGAAAATATATATGTGACGCTGCATCATATCTGTTTAGGTTTTCCATATAGGGGGGCTGTGTCACAACTTATAAAAATGCTTAACCGCTAAGTGCGCAAAGGATGCACTAAGTTCGCAAACCTGCCTGCCGGCCTTGCTCCGCCGTCTGCGTGCCGCCAAAGCTTTAGCGGAGGTGCAAGCTTCGCGCAGCGCCTTCGGCAAGCCTTTGGCGGCTGAAGGAAGGCGAAGCAGGCAGGGAATTGATATTCAG
>CAZGOR010000567.1:0-1768 GCA_964527875.1 uncultured Bacteroides sp.
AGAAAAGAGGCTGTCTAAAAAGTCTATTAAAACATTTAACCACAGAGGAAACAGAGATTAAACAGAGTTCACAGAGGTTTGATATTAAGAAAGTTACTTCTCTGCGGACTCTGTGAAAACTCTGTGGACTCTGTGGTTTATACTACTTTTTAGACAGTCTCACATTCCATCAGCGTGGAGGAGGATAGAAAAATCCGCCCGGACGTACCGTTCGCTATGGACGGGCAGGGTTTCCGACCGGATCATATTGATTCACGGTTTCCGATTCCCAATGTAGCCGGTCTGTTCTTTTTCCAAGAATTTTATCCTTAAATGATGGCTTTAAGACTCAGGTTAAGGCTTTTGCTCTGATGTGTAAGGGCACCTATTGAAACATAATCTATCCCGCACTCTGCATAATCGCGAATGGTTTCAAGGGTTATCCCGCCCGAGGATTCTATTTCAAAACGTCCGTTAATCATTTCAATGGCTTTTTCTGTATCTGAAACTGTAAAATTATCCAGCATAATACGATCGACACGTCCAACTTCAAGAATTTCTTTAACTGCGTTCAGGTCATGTGCTTCAATTTCAATTTTTAGATTGAGTTTTCTTTTTTCAAGATACATGTGAGCTTTTTCTATCGCTTTTTTAATACCTCCTACATAACCGATATGATTATCTTTGATCATGATCATATCGTATAGTCCCATACGGTGATTTTCACCACCTCCTATCCTGACAGCTTCTTTTTCAAGAAAACGCATGCCCGGTGTTGTTTTTCTTGTGTCCATCACCCTGGTCTTCAATCCATGTAATTTGCTGACATAACGCTCCGTTTGAGTTGCGATCCCGCTCATTCGCTGCATGATATTCAGGACAATTCTCTCAACCTTCAGCGTAGCATGGATATCTCCAATAATGTAAAAAATGATATCTCCGGGACTTACAACAGTACCATCTGCTGAAATCGCCTCAAAAATACAATCTTTATCAACTTTTCGAAAAACTGCTTCTGCTATTTTTATTCCCGCTATAATGCCATGTTCCTTGACCAGGAGCATGGCTTTACCCTTTTTAGAGTATGGAATGCAGGAAAGTGAGGTATGATCGCCATCGCCAATATCTTCATCAAGTGCATTTTTAATAAATGCATCCAGCTGTTTCTCATAAGGTGTCTTCATCTTCTTGTTCAATACGTAGTTGATGAATTAGGGGTGATCCATCCTGATCTTTGATCAGGAAATAAACACGAAAATCACCATTTGAAGTGGTCAGGCTGCCAATAGCATATCGCGAGGTTTCTTTACCTCCTTCGAAAATGATTTTAAAGGAAGTTGGATGATGATCGGTAAAAAATTTCCTGAGAATCTGCTCTGCCTGTGTTTTACTGTATACATCTTCTTTTTCGAGAATGACCAGTTCAATGTTTGAATAAAAATACTTTGCCAGTTCAGCGGCATTCCCAGCCCTTACAGAAAGAATGATCTCTTCAGGGATACCTTCAGCCTGGTTGGCAAATGTTGGTAAAAAATGAATCGTCTGCCATAAAACGATGTAAAATATACTCCTGAATGTTTTCATATTTCAGTAGAACTTTATATGATATTAATCAAAAACCAAACCAAATTTTTCAGAAATCAGAGAGTTATAATTCTAATAAATTGCAAAGTAATAAATAAATTCGAGAAAGTGGGAAGAAGATAATCAGGAAAAAATGGTTTCAGATGTCAATGATGAGACTGTCTAAAAAGTAGTATAAACCACAGAGTCCACAGAGTTTTCACAG
>CAZGOR010000568.1:0-1751 GCA_964527875.1 uncultured Bacteroides sp.
GAAACCGGCAATGCCATTGCAGATGTTATCAGCGGAAAAGTTAATCCATCTGGTAAACTTGCAAGCACCTTCCCCATTTCATATGACGATGTGCCATCAGCTAAAAACTTCCCCGGAATTGAAACACCCGATACCACAGTTCGTGAACCACGGGGAGAACGAAGAGGTCAATTCCGTAGAAGAATCCTTGATGCAGAAGTTACCTATAAGGAAAATATTTATGTTGGATACCGTTACTATTCAACCTTTGATATCCCGGTTGCTTATGAATTCGGTTATGGCTTGTCCTATACCGGGTTCGAATACAGCAACATACAGCTTAATTCAACAGTATTTGATGACCAGATTACTGTTTCAGTTGATATCACAAACACAGGACCGGTTGCAGGCCGCGAGGTCGTACAGGTTTACCTGAGCGCTCCCGCACAGAAACTTGATAAGCCGATGATAGAACTGGCAGCATTCGGTAAAACCAGTCTTCTGGATCCGGGAGAAAGTCAGACAATGAGTTTTGTAGTTGATCAGACTGACCTGGCCTCATTCGATGAAGCATCTTCCTCCTGGATTGCCGAAGCAGGAGAATATGAAATAAAAATCGGTGCCTCCTCAAAAGATATCAGACAAACAGCCAACTTTGAACTGGAGGAAGAATTAGTTGTCAAAGAAGTCAATAAAGCACTCGAACCGGAGAGGGAGATAGACAGGTTACATCCGTAGGACTGGTACGCCAATTTTCTTTTGGAAATAAAGATTCCTTTACCGACTGAGAAAACAACTTTCATTAATTCAGTACTCCCGGTTAATGTCCAGGGGGATAAAATCCTTTACAATTTTTAAGTCCCACTTAAATTGCAGGTCATATTCATGCTTTGTTGTTTTTGAAATAAGATAATAAAGACCATATCCCCCGGTCATTATCGCTAACGTTACAGCAGGAACGCCTATACCAACCATACACAATGGCCCATATTGAATTGTCCAGGTAGCTATATAAATCCATAATGGAACAGCGGTAAGCATTATTCCACCAAAAATTCTTTCACCATTTCTTACAGATGAATGTGCTCTTATTGATTTGATGGCTTTGATGTTATAATCCTTCCCATTGACATTAATAATGGAATCATTAATAATCGTACAATATCCCCTGGTTCTTGATAATCCGAAATCGAATATAAAAGTAAAACTCATTAACTTGTCTATTACCTCCCTCTATTCAAGACCATAAGGAGTTATGGATACAGGTTTGTCGAGTTTTAATATCTCTGATCCTCCACAACCTAATCTTCTGGTTAATTCAATATTATATTGAGATTGAGGAATATCATGCTGGCTATATGAAATATAACCAGGAGAATTTAAAATAATAACAAATTGCAGGATTCTATATATTCTGAAAACAGAATCAATATATTTTATCAACATACTTACTTATATTCTCTTTAATTGTAGCTAAGTTATTTAAAATATTTTACTCATTATTTTTAAATACATTAATTAAAGGTGATTAATATGATTTTATAGATATTGATAAACATACAATCCTGGAATTATTTGATCACAAAAAACTAATTGAAAAAATTGAGGAATGATTAAAGGAATAATATCAGGGAATATTATTGTATATGTTGTTGTTTTAGGGATCGCACACCAATTCCCTTTTTCACATTTAATCTTTGTTTCACCAGTCTTAAAACATGCCTCAATCTGACCACCCCTGCAACCTAGCCCTTGGCTGAAATGCTCCGGTA
>CAZGOR010000569.1:0-1747 GCA_964527875.1 uncultured Bacteroides sp.
ATGAATTATCATATTGGTCTTGTTCACAGATTGGGAAATATTGATAAAATCGATAGTACCCGGGAAGGATTCAGGAAACTCAATGTCGGTGAACCAACCCCAATTTCGGGTGTTAACTGGGTAAATATGCATGGAGTCGACGACCAGAATGGTATTGACTTATTTACTCTTTCAGGGCTGCAACAAAAATACCGTATTGAAATATGGGAAAGAACAAAAAAGATAAAAGCTGAACCAGGATATGAAGAAATATTTCTGCTTGACACAGCTTCTCATCTCGGGGTCAGGATGTCACGCATGCTGGATGGAGAATACCAGCTTAAGCTCAAAGATACCATGACCTATAAAAATTTCAGGGATTCCATAGGAATCAGTGGTGCCTGGATAGATGTAATTTATAATGGCCGTCATGTACCGGCTAATGAACGGCCCCTCTGGCAAATCCCATATCGTTCATTACTCCCCCAAAAAACCCGGAATCTTCTGGTTGCCGGACGCTGCTTTAGTTTTGAGAAAGCGCTGGTTGAAGATGCACGAATTATTGGAACCTGCCTCGTGACCGGTCATGGTGCCGGTGTGGCAGCTGCCGTTGCAGCAAATTCGGATTGTACCGTAAAAGAAGTTGATATTAAAAAGGTTCAGAAAATTTTACAAGACCAACACGCTTTGATTACATGTTGATCAAACCGGGCAAAATAAGATTGATCTCTTTGATATTAGCAATAATTATTGTTTTACCTCTCCCCATTGGTATTTTCACAGGCTTGTATTTATGGATGAGCCCATTCATAATGCTCAATACCATTATTGCAAAAACAGACTTTTTCCTTTTTAATCTTTTAGGATTACTTGTTCTGGTCCTGATCACATATAAGACATCGTTTCTTCTGCCGCTATTTATGCCCGACAGGTGTCCTGTGTGATTCAGTTTCCAGATTCGCTGAAAAAAAAGTAAAAAAAAGAAAATTTCCTTCTATCAGTAAAAGCATATTGATCATCTCTATCATACTTTCAATTTTCGGCATACCAATTCTTACCATTCTCGATCCTATTAACATATTCAATACATTTTTTGACGTTTTTCATTCAGGATTTTCAGCCGGAGCTATTTTAAAAACATCAGGATTATGGTTCATTTTAATAATCAATCTGATTTTTCCACATTCATGGTGTCAGAAAATATGTCCTCTGGGAGGTCTTCAATTCCTTGTATCCGATATAAAAGCATTCCTGAAAAGAACGAAAGAATCCCGTAACATAAAATTCAGTGAAAACCGCAGATACATTATTTCAGGTGTTCTTGGTATAGGGGCCGGAATTTTATTGCCCAAAATTCTAAAAACAGAATCTCAACCTGTGCTACGGCCACCCGGAGCACTGCCTTATGATGAGTTGAGGTTCACCTGTGCACGCTGCGGTAATTGCCTGAAAACCTGCCCCACCAACATTATTCAACCCCTGACAAACTCCGGTGATTGGATGAATATTCTAACGCCCCGGATTAACTTTGCAGAATCATACTGTCTACCTGAATGTACCTTATGCGGTGAAGTATGTCCAACAGGGGCCATACAAAGATTTACAGCAGAACAAAAAAGACAACTTTATATTGGCACTGCCGAACTTATTCCTGAATTGTGCCTGCTGACAAAGAATCAGGAATGTGATCGTTGCAGGTTTTATTGTGACTTTGATGCAATCGACATTGTTGAATCTGGAAATTATTCAGTTATACCTAAAATAAATA
>CAZGOR010000570.1:0-1741 GCA_964527875.1 uncultured Bacteroides sp.
GAAAACTCTGTGGACTCTGTGGTTTATACTACTTTTTAGACAGTCTCATTAAATTCTATCCTATGCCTGAAGCCTGAATCTGTCCCCTTTCAGGGAAAATATGTTTTACCGATACACCCTTTGAATCCCTAATTATTATTGATAAAAATACAGATATGTATATAGAGTAGCCCCGATAAGGGATTGGGGGAGAATCAAGTAAATAATTTAAAACCTTTTTCCCTGAATGAAGAGTACAATTATTGACACCATCGGATTTCAAACACTTGACGGCGTTGCGCCAGGCTAATATTTTTCCCCTTCGCGGGAGAAATAATTTCCATACCTTTTATGTTCATAAAACTTATTCCGTCAGTAACACCCTTTCCCATTCATCTTTATCAGTCAGATCATAAGGTAAAGTTTTGCTGACGAACCGGACATCTTCTATGGTATAAAATGCACGGTGATTATGTTCGCGGATCAAATCCAGAACTTCCTTCATCTGCTTGCGTTTTACAACTATGAACAAGACAGCTACATCACCATATGCTCCGGTAGCATCGACAGATGTTATGGGGTAGTTATGGTCTTTGAGTGCATCAATCAGTTGGTCGGCTTTTCTTCTTGTAACCACACGTATCAATTCTATCCCAAAGGCCAGCCGCTCTTCAATGATCATGCCTGTCAGATTACCTGCAGCAAATCCTGCAGAATAAGCTATATAACAGGTCCAGTTTTCGAGATTGGCCATGATCCTGGTAATTGTAACGATCCATACCAGGACCTGAAAGAAACCGATGACAGGTGCAAATTTTTTAAAACCTCTTGAAATAAAGATCATACGGATAGTATCCATTGATACATCAATAATCCTTGCAAGGAAAATCAACAGGGGAAGAATGAGGTAATCAAAGTACCAGGTATCTACGAATTCAGTCATTTGTTTAGTTTTAATAAATTAACGTTTGGTATTAACTTAGAGCTGCTTTATTTATTTTTAAATATAATATTTGTATAATAAGTATGGAAAACTGGCTGATGTTCCATCCTTTTTTCAAATAATATCTCGATAAAGCATTATCAAAATACCTGCTCTGGTCAAATAAAAAACCGTTATAATGTGTGATGCCTTTATAATTCAGACGGTTGGTACAGTCATATTCATCCCCGATCAGGATTCTTCCCAGATTCCTTTTTCTTGCCAGTAGTAAGACACCAAACAAAAAAACGGCAACCGTCCATAAGCGTATGGGATATTCATCTGAACGGATGTTCTGGAAATCTTCCCGGATAAATTGCATCTGCCGCAGCATCCAGTTATAGATACGGTCATAATTTGACCAAACCCTGACTGTATTCTCATCAGATTGACTCAGGTAACGGTAAGCATTGAGTGCCGTGAACCAGTGCCGCCCCGATTCATTCACAAAAACAGGGTGAACTTCTTTTTTCAGCTCTTTTAAAATGCCATAAGTTAGCAGATTATCCTTTCCGCCACTGCTCAGAATGCAATGACGATTTTTATCCACAGGCCATAATTCCCAGTGAATGGAATGGTTATGGAAAGCAGTATTGATAAAGTTTATCTTAGCTGCTGTATATTTCTTTTTTTTCTCAGGATGTAAACCTCTGAATTTCGGTTTAATGAAAGGGTTGGGCATCAGGAGTTTGTGGACATATTTCTCACAGGAAGTATTTTCTGTCATTTCCCTGATAAACCGTTTGTCGGTTTCATCAAATAAGCCATCAAAGATGATCT
>CAZGOR010000571.1:0-1735 GCA_964527875.1 uncultured Bacteroides sp.
ACTCTGTGAAAACTCTGTGGACTCTGTGGTTTATACTACTTTTTAGACAGTCTCTGAATATTTAAATAACTGACATATGTGGACAAAAATTGTTAAAAAGGAACATTTGATTTTATTCCTGTTAACACCACTTTCTTTATTTGCAGTGACTGATTTATTTTCTCAAACCGAAATACTTAAATGGCCGGACGGGAAGTCATCATGTGTTTCAATTACTTTTGATGATGGTTCAATGAATCAATTTAAGATTGCTGTGCCTATACTGAATGAGCTGGAGTTACCCGGAACTTTTTTCATCAATACGGGTAATTTTTATACTTCAAAATATCACCCGAAATTTATTGGCCGCCCGATCATGGATATTCTACAAGAAAGTGAAACAATTCCAACCAATAAATCGAATGTTTTCGAACGAACCTCTATGATCAGATACCTGCGGGAGATCAGAAATGAACCTGCGATCAGTTCATATAATGTGAACAGAATCGGGAATAACCTTGAGCGCGGCCGATATGAGGAGGTTTATGAAACAGTAAATGAAATTTGTGATATTCTCCGAAAATCAAACAAAACCTTTGAAGCTAAACCCGTTAGAATAAATGTTGATCAGGACCATACTACATGGGAGGATCTGAAAAAATATTCAGAAGAAGGACATGAATTTGCATGCCATACTATTTCCCATCCACATTTATCAGCTTTAGATAAAGAAAATATTTTATACGAACTCGGGAAATGTAAAGAAGATATTAAAGATCATCTCGGTTATAAACATACCCTGTCAGTTGAATGTCCTTCATAAAAGGTGATCATAATTGCATAATTTATAATGCAAAACCCGATGGTGAACCAATAAGATTAAAAAAGCACTCTAATACGCAGGTGGTAATAACAAAAATGGTTTTCAGCTTTCGGTTTTCAGTAAAAAAAGTATTATGATCCCATTCTGACCGATCCTTATGCCGAAAAATTTTTTTTGATTTTCTTTCTTATCCTTCTTAAATCTTTGAATATATGGAAATAAGATCAATTATTTTAACCAACACCTTATTATTATTTTCTTTTCTGGCATATGCCCAAACACAATCTGATTTCATTATCATCGACCAGTTTGGCTATTTGCCCGGGGCAAAGAAAATTGCGGTTATAAAAGATCCACAGGTTGGATTTGATGCTGCTGAATCATTTTCGCCCGGACAATACTACTCCGTGGTAAATGCAACTACAGGTGAAAAAGTCTACAGGGCAGTCATAACTGCCTGGGGAAGTGGTAAAACTGATGCTTCATCCGGTGATAAGGCCTGGCATTTCGATTTCACCGAGGTCAGTGAAACCGGTACTTATTATATAATTGATGAAACCAACAATCTGAAATCTTATGAATTCGTGATTTCACACAACGTGTATAATGAGATCTTACGGCAGGCTATGCGCACATTCTATTACCAGCGTGCCGGTTTCAAAAAAGAAGCTGAATATGCAGGAGAAGCATGGGCAGATAGTGCCAGTCATATTGGGAACCTGCAGGATAAGAACTGCAGATCATTTTTCGATCAAAACAATCCTGATACAAAGAAAGATGTGAGTGGTGGTTGGTATGACGCAGGTGATTACAATAAATATACTAACTGGACAGCCAACTACATTGTGGAGATGATGAAAGCTTATATCGAGAAACCTGTTGCATGGGCAGACGATTACAATATCCCTGAGTCAGGTAATAATATACCGGATA
>CAZGOR010000572.1:0-1728 GCA_964527875.1 uncultured Bacteroides sp.
TCTCGCATTATTACAGGCAGTGAGTGAATTAATTGAGAAAGAAAAATGAAAAAAAGAATAGGCCGATATTTATTTTATGCTAACAGGGGGCGTCAATATTTAGGGCTTTTTACGGCAACATTTGTTTTCATACTCTGGCTTGACAACAGGAATATTGACATTGCCTGGTGGATGTACCCGCTGCTTATATTTTTGGCAGCCTTTTGCCTTGTACTGACAGGTTTTATTGATGTTAAAATATTTCGTTTCCGGGAGTCAGAGATTGAAGCAGCAGAAAGAAATAATCCTGTTATCATGGAAATATTTAAAGATTTAAAAGAGTTGAAGAAAAAAATAACAAAATGAAATTCAAAAGATTACTCGCAAAAATTCTGAGATTCGGATTACTTAAAAGACTAAAACACGGCGGCAAAATCACTATTTTCCCATCTTTTGCCTGCAATTATAAATGTGATTATTGTTCTCTTCGTGTAAATGGGATAATGCCAAAAAACAAACTGCTTTCATTTGAAAAATGGAAATATTTTCTTGAGGCATTTGATGAAGCAACGATAGACAACAACGGAATCCGCGAAGTGATACTGACCGGCGGTGAACCGACCCTGCTGCCTTATTTTACCGAACTATGCAACTGGATATTATTTGAAAAAAAATGGTTTTTAACAATTTTCACCAACCTGAGTAACTATAAGCTGCTGGAATTAAAACCCTCATTGAGATTGAGAATAGGCGCAACACTTCATCACCATGTAAATCCTGATGAATTTACTGAAAGATATCTCATTATAAATAAATATCACCGTGTTGATGTTGAAGAAATAATAGGCTATGGCCATACGAAAAAATTACCTTATTCAAAAGGAAAGCCTTTTTTAACAGAATACGAGATTGAAAACCTTGTGGCTTGTTTAAGAGTGTCACCGGATCAATCAATACATTTAACCTGTAGGGAAGCATGTATAAATTTTTGTAAATGATGGACGAAATAAAATTCTGGGAAAAATTACAGGATAGACGGGTCAAAGAATATGACCAGGGATTTGAAGGCTTTTTTACAGGTGAAAAAAGTAAGGGTGCCAGGAAGTTAAAAAAAGTAATAGGAAGGCTTTTAAAATATAAGAATTGTCTCGATATTGGTTGCGGAATATTGAAATGGCCTCCTTATATGTCTGAAAATGTTTACTGGCACGGTATTGATCCTGTCTTTAAAGATTCTGAACGTAGATTTGTTTTTACTCATGCCATAGCCGAAGATCTGCCTTATACTGATAACACATTTTCAGGAGTCTTATTTTCCACATCGCTGGATCATGTTATCGATCCTGTGAAAGCAATAAAAGAAGCATACAGGGTCCTGGAACCGGGTGGATATATGTTTATCTGGGGTGGGATTGTTGACGAAGATAAGAAATATAAACAATGGAAAGCAAAAAAACAACCGGCAATGTATGATAAACATCATTGCCACGCATTTATCATGGATGACATTATAAGGCTTGCTTATAGATTTAAACTGAAAAGAAGGATACAGATAAGAAAAAATATTATCGTTCAAACAATAAATAGATTTAAAGGCTATAACCGGGAATTTATTTTTATATTTCAAAAAATCTAATAAAATATTATTAATATAAATTAAAAAATGACACCAGAAGAATTATTGAATGAAATTTATTTATGCTACCATGGATGGCCACCAGACGGAGTACATCCTGAAAAGAATATTAG
>CAZGOR010000573.1:0-1718 GCA_964527875.1 uncultured Bacteroides sp.
AGAGTGATTTATGAAGTTTTCAAAATATTCATTAAATGACATAACCAGAATTACCGAAACATGAATTTTGAATTAACAGGCAAACTAATCGAGAAGTTTGATACGGCACAGATCAGTGACACATTCAAAAAACGGGAATTTGTCATTGAACATATAGAAAACACCGGCGGGATGGAGTATACCAACCAGATTAAATTTCAGCTCACCCAGGATCGTTGCACACTGATTGACAACGTGAACATCAATGATGATATCCAGGTAAGTTTCAGCGTACGTGGCCGGCGGTGGGTCAAAGATGACAGGGTCAGTTATTTTACGAATCTTGAAGCCTGGAAAATAGAAAAGATCGCTGCATCCCCTGAAGAGCCTCCTCCCTCGCCGCCCGCGATGGACGAGGATGTACCTCCTTTTGAGGAATTTGACGACCTTCCTTTTTAATTTCGTCCTGTTTCTGGCAAACCGAAATTATTCGCCCTGTTTTCCGGCCTGTTATGCAATAAACAATTTACTGTCGAATGGGTTGAGTTGAGGTCCCATTTCCCTTACATTCTTCTTGTAAGGGATCGTAAATTTTAAAGTTGATCCGTGAAAAACATTATCTTCAATCCATAGTTTTCCGCCCATGAGTCCAATGATCCCTTTGGAAAGAGTAAGGCCTAATCCAATCGTGCTGTCAATTTTTTTAATATCTTCAGTGTTCTCAACGCTCTCAAAAAACAATCTTGATTTTTCTTTGATTACCCCGTTTCCGCTATCTGATACAAAAAAGGTGATATAATCATTTTTCTTACCGTCCAAATGATATCCAAATTCAATGATCCCTTTCTCTGTAAACTTAAACGCATTGTTCAGAAGGTTTGTCAGAACCTGCTGCAATCTGTACTGGTCGGTATATATTAAATAATCATCCGATTTACTGTGAAGATTGAGTAATAGTGCAATATGATTTTTTTCATTCTTATGCCGGTCGATATTGAAAAAATGGTAAATGTCTCTCAGGAGCTGATTCACATGGCATTCTTCGTATCTGATCTGAAGCTGCCCGGTCTCAATCAGTGAGACATCTATCATCGATTCCACCATATTGAGCAATTTGGCACTGCTCTTATTAATATAATTCATATATTCTTCCCTTTTGCTACATGACAACTGCTGATCGTTCAAAAGGCTTGAGAAACCGAGGATGGCGTTCATCGGGGTCCTGATCTCATGAGAAATATTGGACAGGAACCGTGTTTTGAGCTGTTCAGTCTTAACCGTACTCTCCTCTACCTGTTGCTCAAGTTGCCTGATCCTTGCCTCAAGCTTTGAGACATACTTCATAAGTTCATCATATGGAAGATTATTCTTCATGGAATACGATAATCAAACAGATTCTCCTATTTTAATTTTTTAACAATTTCAGATGCTTTCTCTTTATATGAGCTGTTACTTGCTGCGATCTTGTCAAAGTGCTTCCTTGCTTCGTACAGTTCGTCTGTCATCAGGTAACAGAATCCCAGGTACCACTCGGCCTGTTCGATAAACAGGTTATCATTATGTACAATGATTTTGTCGAATGATCTGTCAGCTTTATGATACTGATCAACCTCCATATAACTGATACCTGAATACAATGTGGAAGCCATATCACCCGGGTCTGTTTCAAGCAGTTGTTCAAAAAGAACTATTGCATCCCGGAACCGGCTTTGATCATATTTCATCATGGCTTCCTGGAA
>CAZGOR010000574.1:0-1700 GCA_964527875.1 uncultured Bacteroides sp.
TTTATTTTTGCAGGCTGAATGTTTCCGGAAAGGTACAGACAGTAAAAATCATCTTTGCAGGGAATTAAGATGTAATAAAAAAGCAAAGCCCGGCATTTCCTTCATCACACCAGCAAAAGGACTCGTTTAATAAAAGTTGTTCAGATTTTCTTTAACAAGAATGGTGTACATTCCTAATTATCTCATTTTACTCCTCTCCTATTCCGCTATGCTGTATACATATCTGTATCTTTGTCAGTAATAAGAAGGGATTCAGAGAGTATGCCAGCAAAAATATCTCCCGTGAAAGGGTACAGAACAGAGCAGGTATCACACATAAAATAGAATTGAACGTCCCGGCTGGAAAGCTTCATCTTTACAACCGACGATAGCATGAATGTCCCGGCTGGAAAGCCGGGACACAACAACCGTTGATTGAATTACAATGGCCTGGTTTTTTATCATGAACGACGAAAGTAAATATTACAACTGTAGAGTCTGCATCTGCTATGAACTTTGGGATTTTCCAGTCTTAACACAACAACCGTTAATATATTACCTTCATAGCCTGGTTGATAATAGTAACATATAATGATAAATACAATTCAACTTATGTATAAAAAGAGTAGCTCCTATTCCGGATCAATTTATTTTCTTTTACGATTAACAATTATTTACGGAAATTCTTTGATTTAAATTTTTGTTTGATTGTTCAATTAATAAAAGAAATTTTTTTGGCAGGAAAGAGATGATTTAATAAATTTACTTATATCAACTTATCAAATTAAAAGGATAGTGGCATCGAAGCCGTTCTTTGATTTACAAACTTAAAATAAAACGGAAACACGATCTGTATTGGAATAGTTATGTCTGAAAACCATCTGAAATACAATTATAAATGTAAAAACGTGCATTTAATACGGCACCAAACTATGCACATCATAACTAAACAAAGAAAATACGTCAATAAAATACCCATAGCCCGGCGGCACAGTCCAACTTTGTTTTATCCTTCATTTTGAATCAACTATCATAAATTCTTTATCTTCTTAATATCATCTACAAACTAATTTGCTAACTTGCAGTAACGAAGGATAAAACACTTATACGTTACAGGGCATTTTAAAAAACTGTTTTGTAAACAATGAAAAACATATGGATTTTATTATTTATTAGTCAATTATCATTTGGACAAAACCTGATTGATAAAGAGAAAGCAATTGCAATTGCCTTAAAAAATGGTCTGAAAACTGGAATTGAGGAACCTCTTGCTCAACTGATAGGTAATAATATTTGGGAAGTGAAAAGTTTGTTATGCGATGATAATAATAGTACGAATTCTAATGTAATTAAAATAAATGCAAATACAGGTGAGATTCTATCAAATATCGGCATGGTAACAATGCAAATAGACGATGGGTGGCGATTTTTTGAACAAACTAAAATTAAAATGCCAAACAATTTTGATAGTATCCCAATAAAAGTTACAAAGTATAAACCTTATAAGCTGACCAATATAAATGAAGGTAATGAAAGCAATCCTATTATTTCGGATAACAACAAATTGATCGCATTTCAATTTGGATTTAGAAAAATTGGAATTATTGACATTCAAGGACAAGGATTTCAAAAAATTTGTGATGAATGTTTTTATCCACTTTGGATTGATAATAATTGGTTAGCATATTTCAAAGAAAATCATATTTATAAGCTAAATATTA
>CAZGOR010000575.1:0-1699 GCA_964527875.1 uncultured Bacteroides sp.
TTTTAATAGTAGCCATATTATAAATTGATTTAATATTTATTTATCTCCATTAAAAATTCAAAAAAACAATAGGAACAATATGAACAATAGAAACAATATGAACAAATACTAATCAAAATTTAATCTGTCTTAATATCAAAACCTTCGATTTGATCTTTGACTTCTTTGAGAAACGCTGATGCTGGTGCACCGTCAATTGCCCTGTGGTCATAGGTCAGTGACAATCCTATCACATGTATGAAACCTATCACTCCATTACCCAGATCGGCAGGTCGTTGAATGATCGTATTCACTCCTAGGATCCCTGTTTGGGGCAGGTTGAGTACAGGGGTGAACATCTCTACTCCATAGCTTCCAAGGTTAGATACCGTAAAAGATGCTGCAGTGCTTGCCAGCAGTTTCGGATCGATATTGCCATTTCTGCATTGATCGGCCAGTAAATTTAATGCTCGGGAAAGTTCAGGTAATGAGTACTCGTCGGCATTTTTCAGGGCAGGAACCATGAGTCCGCGTTCGGTATCGACCGCAAAACCAAGGTGAATCTTGTTAAAGATTTTGATACTGTCACCCAGAAAATGAGAATTTATCTCAGGTTTGATCTTCAGAGCTTTGATTACAGCATAACATACCATATCATTAATGGTTATGTTTTCTCCTTTTGCTTTTTCAGGGTCACTTTTAAAAATTTTCCGGTATTCAAGGATTTTTCTTGCATCTGCACTTATATGATGTGTGAGTTGTGCTGAATTCTGAAGAGATGCATGCATGTTTTCAGCAATGATCTTTCTGATATTGGATATTTTTTTTGTGACATATTTTTCTTCAGTGGAGGGCGTTTCAGTAATAAGGTCACCGGTTCTGAATTGTCCGCCAATACCGGTTGGTTCTGTTCTGGGTTTTTTACCTTCTTTCTCTATAACATCAGATGCAAGTTTTGTTGTTCGTAAACTGGCCGTGGCATTTTCGATGTCTCTCTCAATGATCCTTCCCCCGGGGCCTGTACCTTTAATCCCGGAGACGGGGACATTTAACCTGGAAGCAAGATTTCTGGCACGGGGGGAGATCTTGACTTCATCAATACCGGTACCGGAAGTAATGACATGTTCTTCGGATTCTTGAACATCAGTTAATTGAACAGTTTCTTCGGATTTGGCAGGTTCAGTTGAAGTACCCGCGGTAGAAGATAATTCGTCGGGTTTGAATTCATCTGTGGATTCACCGGGTTGGCCGATAACAGCAATATTTGTAAGCACCCTGACATCTTCCCCGGGTTGATAAAATATTTCAAGAATAGTGCCGGAAGCAGGGGATTCAAGATCAAATGCTGCTTTATCGGTTTCATAAGACAGGATGATTTCACCCTCCTTCACCCGGTCACCTTTTTTCTTATACCATTCACCGATAATACAGGTTTCAACAGACTGTCCCTGGCGGGGCATTATGACTGGTGTAGCCATCGTTTCTTATTTAAGATTAAAGTTATTTAGATATAGTTACCTTAGATTCTTAATAGTGCTTTTAAATTTATTGTTACATTGTTATATTGTTAAATTGTTGCATTGTAATACTACTAAGTCACATATTATTAACAATTTAACCATTTAACCATAATTTGTTATTCAGCAGTGTTTCGTTTTTTTAAGCCATTCAAGTCTATTTATTATTAATCTGAAGGTCACAGAGAACCAATCAGAGTAAT
>CAZGOR010000576.1:0-1693 GCA_964527875.1 uncultured Bacteroides sp.
GGAATAGAATGTACAGATTTATTATTTTCCTGAGCTTTTTCCTTTTCCTGAGCTGCGATGCAAAAAAGAAGCCTCCAAAAAAATATCTTCTAACCAGGGATCAGATCATACCTGTACTTGTTGATTTACACCTGACCTTTGGCATACAAGCAACTTATGAATTTCATGAATTGACAAGGTTGTATGATTCAATAGATGTACATTCTGCAGTTCTAAAAAAACATAATGTTGAAAAAGCAGCTTTTAATAGCACTATTTCTTATTATTCAGATAATCCGGAACACCTGATCAATATCTACGATGAAGTGATAATGCAGCTCAGTAAATTGCAGGATTCTATCAAATTAAATGAATGAGAAGGGCCGCATATTAATATGTCCGCTAAACTGGGGTTTGGGCCATGCAAGCAGGGATGTTTATCTGATCAGCTGTCTCCTTGAACGAAATTACGAAGTGATCATTGGCGGCGAAGGTGCCACACTTGAATTCCTGCAGAACGAATTCCCAGGCCTCACATACATCCATCTCCCTTCGTTTCAGGTCAGATACTCATATAATTATCCCGCCTGGCTCATGATCACACTTCTTCTTCCACATATTATCAAATGTATAGTCAGGGAAAAAAAGCTTCTGCATAAAGTCATCGAAGACTATAAAATAGATCTGGTTATTTCAGATGCACGTTATGGTCTGTGGAGTACTACAATACCTTCCGTGATTATTACACACCAGATCATTTTTAAACTGCCTTTTTTGTTCAAACCCCTCCAGTACCCTGTATACATGATCAACCGGGCAGCCATAAGCAGGTTTTCCCAATGCTGGATCCCCGATTTTCCGGCATCTCCTAACCTCAGCAGGGATCTTTCACACAGATATAAAGTGCCGGTTAATTCACTGTTTATAGGCCCCCTATCCAGGTTTATTAAAACTGGAAATGAAACAAATGCTTCTGCAAAAACATTTGAAGTTGTAGTGATTTTATCCGGTCCTGAGCCTCAAAGATCAATTTTTGAAAAGGTTATCACTGACCAATTATCCCTGAGTGACAGGAAATCAATCATCATCTGCGGTAAACCAGGTAATAAAATTCCTGAAAACCTTACAGATCATTGCACAAAAATCCCGTACCTGACAGGTGATGAACTACGAGCTGTTTTAAAGTCATCAAAATATATTATCTGCCGCTCCGGTTATTCAACAATCATGGATCTGATATCCCTGAAGAGAACAGCACTGCTGGTTCCGACACCCGGACAGACAGAACAGGAATATCTTGCCCGTTATCTTGAAAAACAGGGCTTATTTCCTTATTCAAAGCAAAAGGTCTTTATACTTGAGGAGGCTATCAACATGCTTGATGAATTCAGTCCCAAAACACAATTTAGTAAAAGATTTGATCTGTTGGATAGAGCGATGGAAGAGTTATCTTTATTATTAGAAAGCAATACCCGCAGTTAACTGCCAGCTTAATCTCCAGCTAACCACCATCATTAATAAATAAAAATCACTAATGGGATAACTGTCAGACCAATCAGGAAACCTGAATATATCTCGGAAGGTTTATGTGCATTGATTATCATGCGGGCTGTACCTGTTAAACCGGCAACCAGTATTGCTATGATCAGATAAAGTTCAAGGTTAACCTGTAAATAAAAAATAATGTAAGCAATTAACCCGGTTAGTCCTCCAA
>CAZGOR010000577.1:0-1693 GCA_964527875.1 uncultured Bacteroides sp.
AGAAAGTTACTTCTCTGTGGACTCTGTGGTTTATACTACTTTTTAGACAGTCTCTTCGGCTAAAACATTATGCTACACCTTCGGTTTGCATAATGTTAGCCTCACAAACAATTAACAATTTAACAATAATAAATTGTGAAGCACAATTGAATTATCTACTGAAACACTACTGAACCCAATATCCTACTCCAGCTCAACCATGATATAATGTTTCGGCACTTTTTCCCCTTCCGAAACATGGACAGCTTTCACCCTGCCGGATTTATGAAAAACAAGACGGTTCTTCATTTTCATCGCCTCCAGGATAAGGATATTATCGCCTTCCTGAACCTGCTGACCCTCCGTAACAAAAATTTTTACGATCGTGCCCGGTATGTGTGATAAAATTTTATTGAGATCAGGATTAATCCACTTCTTCCTGTTTATAAATTTGGAGTTATATAACGTACGATATTTGGTTGAATCAATAACCAGAGATCTGTACCTGATGTTTTTATCCTCACGATCAGTTTTTTCTTTCATTTCTCTTTGATCTTCTACCGCCACTTTTTTATAATCTGCCGGAATTACTTTTTCCGGTTCTTTAGAATCCATTTTCTTTTTATTATTCTTCTCAGGAAGTGCTGAATTTGTCATATTTTCTCAATTTCTAGAAAGGTGGTATACCATGTTTTTTATTTGGAAGGTAAACCGCTTTATTACCTGAAACTTCAATAGCATGAAGCAGAAGGTTCCTTGTTTCAGAGGGAACGATAACTGAATCGATATAACCTCTGGCCGCAGCCACATAAGGATTTGCAAACTTCTGTTTATACTCCTTGACTTTCTGTTTTCTCATTTTTTCCGGATCAACTGCAGTAGCAATTTCTTTCCTGAAGATGATATTGGCTGCACCTTCCGGGCCCATAACGGCAATTTCGGCTCCGGGCCATGCAAAAACAAAATCTGCCCTGAGATGTCTGGAAGCCATAGCGATATATCCACCACCATATGCCTTTCTGAGAATAACTGTAAGTTTAGGTACGGTGGCTTCACTGTATGCATATAAAACTTTAGCACCATGGCGGATCACACCAGAATGTTCCTGGTCAACTCCCGGTAAATACCCCGGCAAATCAACCAGTGTAATGATTGGGATATTAAACGCATCACAAAAACGGATGAAACGTGCAGCTTTATCAGAAGAATCAACATCAAGGACACCGGCGAGTACCAGGGGCTGGTTACACACAAAACCAACAGTTTCACCAGCCAGTCTTCCAAAACCAACAACCATATTTTCTGCCCATCTTTCCTGTACTTCCAAAAAATCTGAATCATCAACGATTGCCCTGATCACATCCCTGACATCGTAAGGTTGTTTAGGATCTCCGGGAACAATGTCATCAATTCTGTATTCCGGCCTGGGTTCCCTGGAAGGAAATTTTTTCGCTTTCTGTAAATTATTCCATGGAATAAATGTAATCAGCTTTTTGATCTGTTCGAAACATTCAGCTTCCGACCTGGCATAAAAATGAGCATTACCGGAAATTTCACTATGAACCCCGGCACCCCCGAGATCTTCCATCGATATTTCCTCACCAAGTACAGTTTTAATAACCTCCGGGCCGGTGATAAACATTTTTGATATTTTATCAACAACAAAAACAAAATCGGTAAGGGCCGGTGAATATACCGCACCTCCTGCACAGGG
>CAZGOR010000578.1:0-1688 GCA_964527875.1 uncultured Bacteroides sp.
TGATCAGCCATGTGATGAATATTGATCACGATTTCGTCAATACCGGAGGTAAATTATCGTTTAATAATGATTTCCAGCAAGGGTATACCATTGAATCTGACCAATGGTTTTGGTGTATGGTCAGTCAGAGGTCTTAATCTTGTCCCCTGCCCTGCTGCAAGAATCATAGCTTTCATTTAAAGAGATTATTTTCCCAGATTCTTATAGAACCCATGAACCAGGATGGGTTTCAGATTATATTTTACTGAAATATAGTCTGCAATTTTTTCAGCACAATAAACCGACCTGTGTTGCCCGCCTGTACATCCAAAGCTGATCATCAAACGGTTCATTCCTCGTTGAAGGTAATCCTGGATTGAAATATCAATAATATTTCTGACATATTCCAGAAACTTCTCCACTTCTTGATGCTTCTCAAGAAAATGAATAACCGGTTCATCCAGACCGGTCATATCCTTGTATTCAGTATAACGGCCGGGATTGGGAAGGACCCTGCAATCGAACACGAATCCACCGCCATGACCACTATAATCTTTCGGTACACCATATTTATAAGAGAAACTGTTGACATAAATATTAAGTGTACCAGAATCATCGTACTTTTCACGTATCTCTGCAATACCAAGGATTTTTTCTGCGATAAGCAACAACTCTGTTGTATCAAGCTTAATCCGTTCTTTATCCAATAACCATTCCAGATTGTCTACCGCAAACGGGTAACTTCTCAGAAAAATAGATTTATTCTGTACATAACCTCTGAGTCCATAAGCAGCAAGGACTTGTAAGACCCGGAGAAAAAGAAAAAGGTAAAGATATTCCCTGAACTTTTCATTATCAACTTTAATTCGTTGTGATAATTCGTTGATATAAAAATCAATTAATTCCTCACGTATTTCAGGAGGAAGGTTTATCCTGGCTTCAAAAAGAAGGGATGCAAGGTCATATTGCAGGGGGCCTTTTCTTCCACCCTGATAATCAACAAAATATAAGTCTCCATCACGAATCAGGATATTCCTTGATTGAAAATCCCTATACATAAAATAATCATATTCTACTGATAAAAGAACATCAGCCATCAGGTTGAAATCATCCTCCAGTTTCTGTTCATCAAAAGGAATGTTGAAGAGTTTCAGGACATAGTATTTAAAATATTGCAGGTCCCAGAGTATCGATTGTTTGTCAAAAACAGGTCTTGGAATACATAGTGAGAAATCAAGACCTTCTTTCCCGTCAAGCTGGAATCTGATCAGGTGCCTCAATGCAGACCGATAATGAGATATTACCTGGTCTGAAACCGGCTTACCCTCCTGATTTCTCATTATAAATGAATATAGTGTTTCATCTCCCAGATCTTCAATTAAATACAGGTGATTTTTCAAATTCTTGTAATATAATTCCGGGACATTTAATCCAAGACTCCGGAAATGTTCTGTGAAATGAATAAATGCAGCATTTTCAGCCTTATTTTCTGACCAAACACCAATAACCGTTCGCCGATCAAACCTGAATCTGAAATACTGCCTTCCTGATCCTGAAACCGGTAATGGAAGAAATGAAGAGGGTTCTTCACCGGACCAATTCACTAATGCATCTTTAAGTAATTTGATTATATCAGGCTTAGACACTTTTTTAGGATTAATCTGCAAATTTAGTTAATAAATTCAGGTTACAAGGTATCAGGGTCGCAA
>CAZGOR010000579.1:0-1682 GCA_964527875.1 uncultured Bacteroides sp.
TGTTAGGTGCAGAAATTAATTTTTTGTTGTATAATCTTTTAATTTAATTAACTCAATTGCTTTTCCATTGTCGATTATTCGTCCATAGGCATCAGTAATAGAAATATTATCAATGTATATCTCTCTTTTAATCAAACCTTTACTTCCGTAATACTCAAAACATTCAATGTTGTTTGTTATTTGTGATTTTTTGTAGATATATTTGATTTTATAGCATTCAAAACTTCCTGCATCTGTTCTGACATTTAAAATATCAATAATTGATTTTTTAATTTCCATATTATCATTTTTAACATAATCCCAATTTGAACCAACTCTCAAAGGGTACTTCAGCGATACTGATGGATTTTCTAAATAAAGCAGGGAGTCTTCAGAATTCTTTGTACTATTCAGATAAAACATTTTTGCAATAATACATTCAATGTCAATTGAAGCTTCAAGATCCCTAAATTCAATTGATTTCTTTTTTCTCGCAAATACATTAGGGGATCCTATTGAATATGCGTAAAAAGTTAATCCATAATTATTATTTGTATAATATTGGTACCATACTATTTCTGGTATGTTTATTTCTTTTGATGAAAACTGTAAAGTTTCAACATTAATCTTGTCCAGGATTAAAGTTTTATCTACTTCAACTAAAATTTCATATCGTTGAGTATCAGCAAAATTGTATTGTAAAATGTTCTCTTGCCCATAAGGTTTTAATAAGGATTTAGAACGTTACCACCAGATTGAACATTTTGATACCACCCTTTTGAGTTGTTGATTTATTAAAGGATGAAGAACGTCGATATTTTCATTATTCCGGTGAAGATCTTCATGTTCGATTTCCAATTTAAAACACGCAACTATTCCTGAACAAACTGTACCACTGATTCTGGGGTATGATACACTATCTACTACGTTGATTATAAGCCAAATCGGGATATAAAAAAAGGTGCTAACTTTCGTTAACACCTTTTCTTCTGTCCTGGTTGTCCGGCTTGTATTACACTGTTTCCTTTTTATCCAGTTTCTTTTCAGCATATTCTTTCTGTAGTAATTCACTCTGGTATTTCCGGTAGCTTGGGCCATCGATCTTTACGATGACCGAGTGGTGGAAGATACGATCTAATATGGCACTTGTAGTTATGGGATCCCCGAGGAACTCCGGCCAGTCCGTCTCTTCAACGTTAGTTGTAAATATCAGGGATTTATTATCATTGTAGCGCTGGTCAATCACCTTGAAGAGCAGGTGAGCTTCCTTAACCACCTGTAGCTCCAGACGGTCATGTCCCATTTCGTCGATCAGCAATAACTCCGGATTGGTGTACTTTTTCATCCTCTTGTCCAGGGTCTTTTCATACACCCCGGCATTCAGGTCATTGATCAACTCGCTACAAGTAGTGTAATAGGTCTTATAACCATTTTGACAAGCCATAAGTGCCAGGCTTTGAGCCAAATGACTTTTTCCGACACCGTTTGTTTTCCCCATGAAAAGGATTGACTCGTTTTTCTTGATGAACTCCAGTGATGCAAGGTCCATGATCAGTCTGCGATCCAGCTTGGGCTGGAAGTCAAAATCAAAATCTGCCAGCATTTTTAGTGGCTGAGGAAGCCTGCTGTTTTTGATAAGGTATTCAATGCGCCTCTGCTGCTTTGCTGCAGCCTCGGCCTGCACGATGTCGCTGATGAACTCA
>CAZGOR010000580.1:0-1678 GCA_964527875.1 uncultured Bacteroides sp.
GGAAATTTTGGATTAGTACTGGGAATCGCCAGGGAGGAAAACAGGTACGACCTGCTGAAAAACGGAGCTGATATAGTTGTTGAGGATATTGCCGGGTTAGGCGGACTGAAAACATTAATAAAGTGGTTCAAAGAGGGATTGGAAAGGGCGAAATGGTCGGTATTTTATTATGATTATGATCCTGAAAAGGAGAAATCACGTGAAGCCTTAATGACTATAGGAAATGGATATTTTGCAACCAGGGGTGCACTTGAAGAATCAGCAGCGGTCGATTCAAATTATCCCGGGACTTACATTTCAGGTCTTTATAACCGCAGAACCTCAAAAGTTGCCGGCCGGGATATCGATAATGAAGACCTGGTGAATTGCCCTAACTGGCTAAGTATAAGCTTCAGAATAGGTGACGGACCATGGTATAATCCCAATACATGGGAAATCCGTTCTATTGAACGGAGGCTTACTTTTCATGATGGCGTGTTATACAAATCGATGATTGTAGCTGATACCGACGGAAGGGAAACAAAAATTGAATCCAGAAGAATAGCCAGTATGGATGACCCCCATAATGCCTGTATGCAATATATACTTACACCATTAAATTATTCGGGGTCTTTAAGAATAAGGTCTGTATTGAATGGAGCAATTCTCAATGATGGTGTTGAAAGATACAGACAACTTGAGCTGGATCATCTCAAACCGTCAAGTGAAGGTGGTGAAAAAAACATCCAGTATCTGCTGGTTGTAACAAATCAGTCGAATGTGGAAATAGCAGAGGCATCCCGCCTTAAAATATATGTCAATAACCAGGAAGTTAATCCGACCATCCTTCATACAAAACTGCCGGGACTTATAGAGTCGGAATTTGATGTTCAGCTTCAGAAAGGACAGTCGGTTCTGACTGAAAAGGCTGTGGTTATCTATACATCGATTGAGACAGAGCAGGGACTTGTTTTAACAACAGCTCTTAACAAGATCAAACTGGCGGGGTCATTTGACCAGATCTATCTTAAAAGTGCCGGGAAATGGAAAGAACTCTGGAATGAAGCAGACATTGCAATAACAGGTGACCGGTATGCCCAGATGTTGATCCGGCTTCATATTTACCATTTGCTTGTAACAGCTTCACCCCATTATATCTGGCAGGATACAGGGATTCCTGCCCGTGGTCTTCATGGTGAAGCATATCGCGGGCATATATTCTGGGACGAGTTGTATGTATTGCCGTTTTATAATGTCCATTTTCCTGAAATTGCCAGAGCAGTATTGATGTATCGTTACAGACGCCTGAACAATGCACGGGAGTATGCCAGTCAGTATGGATATAGTGGTGCAATGTATCCCTGGCAAAGTGGTAGTGATGGGAGGGAAGAAACTCAAATTGTACATCTGAATCCTATGTCAGGCGAATGGGGAGATGATTATAGTTCCCTGCAGAGACATATCTCAATCGCCATAGCTGTGAATATCTGGAATTATTTCATGACCACACTGGATGATGATTTTATGAAGGAATACGGGGCTGAAATATTCCTGGAGATCAGCCGTTTCTGGGCAAGCAAGTGTAAGAAAGATCCACATACCGGTAAATATTCGATCGATCAGGTCATGGGGCCGGATGAATTTCATGAAAAATATCCGGATGGAGAAAAAGGTGGACTGAAAGATAATGCATACACCA
>CAZGOR010000581.1:0-1678 GCA_964527875.1 uncultured Bacteroides sp.
TGGTGCAAATCCGGGATTAAAATCAAGCGCTGCAGTAAGATATTCCAGGGCAACCCAATAATCTTTTTCATTAATACTTTCTATCCCTTCATTATATGCTACCTTTGCATTGTTCTTTTCTTTCAGGGTTACTCCCGAAGTAATCTCCTGTGCATAAACAATTGGAAATAAAAAGAGAAAGATTAAAAAAATAGTAATGTTTTTCATTTTTTTTATGCTTAAAAGCTCAGTAATATACGTAATTAACAGAAAATGGTTTAGTGACATTTATAATTTTTATTAAAAATAAAAAAAATCAATTATTTTTATTTTTATTTTTTTGTACATTAACCGGAATTGCAAACATGGAATGTTTAAAATCCTTAAGAGAGAACAATGGTTACTGATCTTAGTTATTTAAGGGAAATGACTGAAGGCAATCCGGATCTATTGCGGGAAATGATTGAAATTTTTTTAAACCAGGTTCCTGAGTATGCACGGGAAATGCAAGAATCCTGTGATCAGAAGAACTGGCAAGCATTAAGCCGGGTTGCACATAAAGCAAAGTCGTCTGTCGCAATTATGGGAATGCATAGCCTGGCCGAAATGCTTAAAGAACTGGAAAACCTTTCCAAAGAACGAAAAGATGTTGATAAGTTTATAGAATATATTCACAGGTTCACTGTTGAATGCAATGAAGCATCCCAGGAATTAAAAACACACTTTACAACTAATAAAACCTAGCTATCATGTTAAAGACTGAATATTACAATGATGTCACTGTTGTTAGTTTTGATAAAATAAACCGTTTCAATGCTTTGATTGCCGATCAGGTTAAGGAACAAATGAAAAGTCATTTCGCCAAACCACACACAAAACTCATACTTAACCTTGAGGGTATTGAGTTTGTTGACAGTACAGGTTTTGGGGTTTTTCTTTCAATTATGAAAACAGCTAATAACAATTACGGTTATTTCAAGATATGCAACATATCAACTGAGGTGATGGAACTTTTTAAACTTCTGCAGCTTCATAATGTCTTCGAAATTTACAATACTCTTGATGATTGCATCAAGAGTTTTAGTTCATCTTAACCGGCAACACTTTTCTTACTTTTTGTGTTTTTAAAAATGAGCTGATCATTCCGGATATCCGGGATGATCAATTCATCCTTACTGATTTCCTGATTGATCATTTTCTTTGAAAGCTCATTCAGGATATATTTCTGAATTATTCTTTTAACCGGTCGTGCACCGTACTGCGGATCGTAACTCTGACTAGCCAGCCAATCAACAGCTTTTTCTTCAAGTTTGATACGAATATTATTCTGCTCAAGCATATGCTGAACATTGCTGAACTGGATCTTTACAATTTCCCTGACTTCTGTCAATGTAAGTGGCTTAAAAACAATAATATCATCTATTCTATTCAGAAATTCCGGACGCAGAGTCTGTTTAAGCAGCTCAAAAATCTGATTCCTGGTATCATCATAAATCTTCTCTAAAATATCACCGGAGACATCTTTCATATTTTCTCTGATAAGATGGGAACCGATATTCGAAGTCATAATGATAATTGTATTCTTGAAATTAACTGTTCTGCCTCAAATTTTAAATTCTCAATATGCTCTTTAAGCTGCTGTATTTTATGAATGATGCTTTTTTCAGATTCCCATTTTGCCCGAAGGATAGAAATGGCA
>CAZGOR010000582.1:0-1673 GCA_964527875.1 uncultured Bacteroides sp.
TTCACAAATTGCCAGTCTCACGAACATAATGCTTTAATTCATAAATTTACCAATCCTCACACCCAAATACCCACACACACTAATATACCAATTTAATATACCAATCTACTTATTCTTCTGTCATCCCACAGGGTATGGTTGCCACAGCTTTTCAATATATTTTAAACATTTTAAGATGTTTAAATTATAATCCCCCTAAAGGGCCAGGTATTAGCACCTTTTCCCATGGGCAGGGCTGGTTGCTAGAAGTTCACAGAGCCTGGTCTCTCCCCTCTTCTATATAACCCAAACATGCTCACAAGAAGTATGAGTTGAGTTGAATGTACAAATTTAGAGATATTTAGGTTTTTTGCAAATTTTAAATTCGTATGCCTATGATCAGAATATCATCAACCTGCTGGTATTTACCCATGTAGTCCTGCAAAGTGTTCAGAAGAATTTCCTTCTGTTGTAACATTGGTTCCTGATGGATTGATAATAAAGTAGTTTTCATGGTCTTTGAAAGAAACTTTTTCCCTTTCTCACCGCCTATCTGGTCTATATAACCATCTGAGAAAATATAGAGACAGTCATTTTTTTTAAGTTTCATTTCATGATTGGTAAAAACAGTTTCGGGGCCAAAATGAAAACCTATTGGCATGCGATCAGCTTTATATTCCTGCAGTTCATTGTTCCGTATCAGGTACAGTGGATTAAATGCACCAGAATACTGGAGAGTAAGTGTTTTGTGGTTCAGGATGCATAAAGAGATATCCATTCCATCTTTTGATTCGCTTTCATATGACTGGGAAAGGGTTGTTTTAACGAGGCTTCTGAGCTGTTCCAGAATAATACTTGCTTTCAATTCAGAAGTTTTATTAACGATCTCATTCAGGAAAGAGACACCCAACATACTCATAAATGCTCCCGGCACTCCATGTCCCGTGCAATCAACAGCGGCAAAAACAGAGTATTTATCCTGCCGGGTCATCCAGTAAAAATCTCCGCTGACGATATCTCTCGGAAGAAATAGAATAAAATTCTCCGGAAGGATTTCTTCAATCTTTTTAGGAGAAGGAAGAATAGCATTTTGAATCTTTTGAGCGTAATGGATGCTGTCCATAATCTCTTCTTTCTGGGTTTGAATTTCATTCTTTTGCCTTTCTATTTCAGCAGTACGTTCCCTGACTTTCTGCTCGAGGATTATTTTGTCTCTCTTTAATTTCCTTACTCTCAGCCTGATAATGAGCAATATCAGCCCGATAAGGATCAGTGCACATATTCCTATAAACCACCATGTAAGCCAGAAGGGGGGACTGATGGAGAAGGAAACCACGTATTCATTACTGATTTTTCCAAGAATATCCCTTGCCCTGATATGGAGCCAGTATTTACCCGGAGAAATCATTGGAAATGAAAATTCCGATCCGGATGTCCAATCACTCCATTCCATATTTACTCCTTCAATATAGTATTGATATTGAACAGGTTGTGTAGTAAGATAGGAAGGAGCAGAAAAATTGAAGACGATGGAGCGGTTTTCAAAATCAAAAGAGAGTTCCCGGAAATCATAGAAAATATCATTCTGGTCTGTCACTGAACTCAGAAACAGGTTAAAATGATATTGGTAATCCGGAATGTCAGCAGCAATGATTTTATCCAGACGGCCATTATCATGAATGATCCAGAGATTA
>CAZGOR010000583.1:0-1671 GCA_964527875.1 uncultured Bacteroides sp.
CCCGCATCCATGCGTAGTTACTATTGTACTCTGTTGAAGACCAAAAGGAAGCGAGATCACCCACACCGTCGATGCTACCACCGGTACCGCGGCAACCACAAGGTAATGCTGAAAAACCGCTTTCATTTGTGGCCCCGGTATTAGGACTTGTCCAGTGCGTAGAACCGGTCTCTTTCATTTTACCGCCTTCATTGGTTCCGCGACAGCCAGTGCTTTCAGCATCTGCCTGACTCATACCCAGAAAGATTTCAAATTCTTTCCACTCTTTATCAGTTGGCAAGTGCCACCCAAAAGGACAAATACCTTGAGTTATACCGGGATTTCCATCATCCGAAGGATTATAGTCCATCATCTCATCCCATAGGTATACGCCTCCGAAGGTATCACAGTATATTTCATTATCTAAATAGCAATACTTTTCAATTAATCCATTATCAGTAGCATTATGGCTGTCATCAATCCTGGAACCGATGTTCACGTTTTCCTGCATCCACCATTGCCGGCCGATTTTCACAATTTTATAAACCTGTCCGTCACGTATATCAATGATTGAATCCGGTTTCAGGAAACCATGCAATGGTATTGATATTAATGGTTGATAAGGATCATCACTTGTGATTTTAATGGTATCCAGGTAATGTTTTCCCTTATCAGGAGTAAAAGCAATAATCAAATGAATGCTGTCACCCGGTGATAAAACCACTGAAGATTTATTCAGATTAAATACTGGATTATTTATCTGAATTGAATTAATATTAATTGTTTCTCCTGCATTTGAGTTTATTATTATAATTGTATCAACTGTCTGTTCATCATTAAAATCAATTTTTATAATGGTTTTCAGATTTTCATCCGAAATAGTCAAATAGCTAAATTGACAAGAATCCCTCAAACATCGAACTGAGAAGCCCCTATCCCAACTGAAGTTATCCCTGTATACATTGCTATAATTGTAGTAGATGTTACGGGACCATGCATCTGGCATTGCATAGATATCCGTAGTTGACCACCAGTAACCTTCGCTTCCAACGTAGTAAAATGTGCCAAAACCGTCAAAGTACCCACCCGGAAGGGCTGTGAAACCACTTTCGTTATTTGCCCCTTCATTAGGACTTTCCCAGTGCACAGTACCAGTTTCTTTTAACATTTCTCCTGCAACAGATTCTCCTCCCAGGAAATCAGTCAGTTCAGTCCATTCACTGTCAGTTGGCAGATGCCACCCAACCGGACAAACACCCTGTATTTTTCCGGGATTCACAGTATATAAAGGATGGTAATCTAACATTTCATACCATTGGTATAAACCACCGTAAGTATCACAATTGGATTCCAAGTCATCATAACAATATTTCTCGATTTCCCCGTTATTAATAGCGGGCTGTGTACCATCAATGCGTGTTCCAACATTCAGGTTTTCCTGCATCCACCACTGCTGGCCAATTTTTACGACTTTGTACATCTGGTCATCGCGGATGTCGATGATGGAGTCGACTTGCTGGGCTTTGATTGCTAAAAATGAAGTAAGGAGTAGAAGGATAAAAGTCGTTTTTTTCATGAGATTGAGAAGTTAATTTCCATAGCAATTTATGAATAAACGTCGAAATAACAAAAGTCAGAGAGGCTGTCTAAAAAGTAGGATAAACCACAGAGTCCACAGAGTTTTCACAGAGT
>CAZGOR010000584.1:0-1665 GCA_964527875.1 uncultured Bacteroides sp.
TGGTTATTTTAGGAGGACTGATAACCTCAGCACTTCTCAACCTCTTCATCATGCCACTTATTTATTGGAAATTTGGACGTGTTGCTGAGAAGAGAATGCAATGATGTAACAATCCAATGATCCATTGATTAAAGTGTTGAGGTATTCAAGAGGTCAAGTATCTAATCTAAGGACGATTCCACTCCGACAAGTAATTTTTTTGCCATAAAGGCACAAACCTGACAGGCGGAAGAACTCAGCCTTTTGAAGTATTCTTATCCATTTTCCGAAGTTGCCACTGTTATAAAGCAAAACAAACATACACTTGTTTATATTCACCCCAACCATGAATTCCCTTTTCCATATATTAACGCAGAAAGTGAAATCATCGTTGTAAGTTTTAAAATTGATGAGGAACTGTCGATAATGAGTTTGTTCTTCACCGAAATCAATGAATTGGAAGAGAAATTCCATTTATATAATGTTGAAACTTTTCCGGTTATATATGAGGAAGACAGGATTACAGCAGTCTATGCTGGAAATGATGTAAATGTCAGCAACGATGTCTCCCTGGAAATCTCAATGGATCCGGCATGGATAGATATTGAAATAGCCCGCCTTGATATTGAAAGACCAAAAACAGAAGAGGTAGCCATTGACCAGAACGCATGGATCGTGGATGTTTATCATAAAGGGACACCCGGAAATCTCATGGATGATGATTATACCTTCTCCGGCGGTCAGCAGAAAGTGGAAGTGGGGAATTATTCACTTCATTCTTCCACATCCATCATGCAAATGGCAATGGTTGAAACGGTCCTTACAACGTCATGCATTAGTAATCCATCATCCGGCTTTGCCGTCCTGCAGGAAATAGATGTTAAAACTTCATCTGATAACAACTTAAAGGACCTGGTGCTTGGAACTGTATTCTTCAAATTTCATCAGGAATGTGACGGATTGGTCAATATCCCACTTGCAACAGGAAATTTTGTAATGTCGACCGGTAAGGATTATAACCTGAAACTGTTCGAATGATTAGTACAAGGCTTATCTTAAAAGTTTATTACCATCTTATTGTAATCCTTTGTGTACCTTTGTGCTGTACCCTGCCTGCCGGCAGGCAGGTTTGTGATCCTTTATGGTTTAAAAAATTTATATTAACCACAAAGGTACACAAAGGATTTCACCAAGGACACAAAGGATTTCTTAAACAGCCTGTAATCTATTATGATGAGAATTGCAATAGCAAGATTCTTCAAATTGCTTTTCAGGTTCCGTTTCTTCCGGGGAAAATACTACGGCATCGTCTTTCGTATCTTCCAGCCTCTTAACCTTTTAAGGAATGTAACCCAGGTCATCAGTTATGATCAGGATCTGAAAATAAAACTCGACCTGGATGAATGGATCCAGCAACATATTTATTTTCTGGGATATTTTGACCCTTATGGGATCCTGTGCCTGAAGAATAACCTGAAAGAGGGTGATGTATTTATTGATGCCGGAGCAAATGTGGGATCATATACTCTTATTGCTGCAAAACAAGTTGGCAGAACCGGCCGTGTATTTGCCTTTGAGCCGGCGGGAGAGATCTATAAAAGGCTGTATGAAAATGTTACATTGAACGAATATGAAAATGTCAAAGCAGAAAAAAAGGCTCTTCTCGATAAAAACAGGACAATTGAT
>CAZGOR010000585.1:0-1622 GCA_964527875.1 uncultured Bacteroides sp.
CATGCTCCATGCTCCATGCTCCATGCTCCATGCTCCATGCTATCAATTCAAAGTTTAAAATTCTATACTTACTGTCAGGCTTGATGTCATTTTAAAAGTTGACTATTAACTTTATTTAATCCCTGTATTGTTTTATTTTTATGGGTCATCATAATAATGCGTACCTACTTTAATTTTCACTTTTATTCATTGTTACATGTTAAGCATACCAATTGCGGGATTGATAAAATTGAACAAGGAATTTTTTGAAAATACTCTTTTATGCAACAAAAGGAAGATTTTTGAAAAATCCTGAAAGGCTTGTCCTTGTTCAATTTTATCAATCAGGCTATCTTTGTTTAACATGGGAAATGAATTTATTCGAATCAGATTATCAGATATTTAACAGGTAAACATTATTATGATGAACCTTATTATTTATTAAAAAGAGAATAATCTGTATGATAAAAATAATAAAATCCAATTGACAAAAATATTAATGTTTAATTTGTTTTTAAATAGCAATTAATAAAATTGTTGTTTTTCAATAACTTACATATTATTAGATATTTTTTTATTTTCTGGGTAACCTTCCGGGAAATTTTGGAATAAACAAATGAGTTGATCCCTTAAGCGGCAGCCGAAAAGCTTTAACAGAGTAGGCCTGATTTTCAAAATCGTTAAGAAAATGAAAAACTTATTCGCCCTGTTTTCCGCAAAGAAGGTGTCCCTTACACTTTCAGACCTGGAGATGGAAATGTTAAAACCTGATGATCTGAGAAAAATCCGTGGAGGTGGTGAACCAGCAAATCGAGAAGAAGAAAACATAATCATCAGAGATTAAAGGTTCTTTCTTTGCTTGTTTGGAGACCTGATTTTTTACCAGGTAGTATGATCGTGCTATATGTAAACGTATAGCATTGCTGCCAATGGTAAAATGAACCGGTATTAACTCAATATTGTCATATTAAGGTGGCAAAGGTTTATGCCGGGGATATTCAGATTTAAGGATGCATATATCCTTGAATGATGAGTTTGTATACCTGCATTTGGGGGGTGTACGGTCTGTCATTGTATGATGGATATGAAAAATTGTTAACATTTACTAATTGGTAATTTAAGCATGAAATCCCGATTAACAATCATATATAGACAAGTAGTTAATAAGTTAAATTTTATAATCTCAAAAACAATCATTTAAAACCATAAATTATGATGGAACAGAAAAAAATGAGTAATTATCAGGATTTCATCCAGCCTTTTCTGGATGGGGAGCTGAGCCGGGAGGAGTTGGATTGGATCAGTAAAGAACTTGAATCCAATGCTGTCCTCGCGGACGATATCAAATTGTACCGTGAAGTAGATCATGCCATTCGTGAACAGAATGTGCTGGATCTCAGGGACCAGCTGGAGATCGTTCATAATTCAATGGATGAGCGTGTCACAAATCCAAAGAGTGTCCCGCGGTACAGGAAAGTAATTTCTTACGCGGCCATTGCTTCACTGGCTATCCTTATTTCATTCGGTATCCTGTATAAGATACAGAACAGGAAACTGAGTAATATGGAGATTTATGAGAAGTATTACGAGCCGTATGATGTCACCATGGTCTACAGGTCGTCGGGGGAAAACACCGACAAACT
>CAZGOR010000586.1:0-1608 GCA_964527875.1 uncultured Bacteroides sp.
CAATATGAAGCCTTTTGGTCAATAGCCAATTGCCGGCAGAATTATTTCAGTTTCAGTCTTTCTGAAATCATGTTCATTAAATATTTGGCTGAGCCACCAAAATACCTCAACCGAGAGGTAGATTGCTTTATGCATAATTTTTATACCTGCTAAGAGCTATTGTATTTAAGATCAACCGACAGGAAAAAATTAAACCTGTCGACAGATGAGATTTTTTATCATTTAGACAAGATCAGAGCGGTTACTCTCAATGCCTTTAAGAAGAGGGTGTTTATGAGAATAGAAAGCACCAAGGGAAATAACCTGATATTAAAAACCCCGGGCATTAAAATACCTCTTACCGTTTTAGAGGAAAATGTAGTGTAGTAAAATATTTATATGGATGAATGTGCCTATATATCAATCATTTGTATTTTTCAACTGTCAAACTAGGGGAAAAGATTAATCATCAGTGTACCTGTCATATTTTCCTTTTATTACCTTTTTTACTGCTTCCAGATGGCCAAACCCATATTTCATGTCAGGTAAAAGGTAACTCCCTTCAACCCATTCATTCCAGGAAAAGATAGTGATTAATTTGGGTTGTTCAGGGCGATCATCGCAATACTTTTTTGTTTTTTGCAGAAAAGCAGCGAAACTTTCAGGCGAACTGTTATAATGTACCACATCTTCCTTCCCTTTTCGAGGGAATCTTGGGGTGTCATCCCATCCTATAGAGGCATTGGGCAAATAGGGTATAGAAAGCGCTGAATCCCATTGGTTCCTCCGCTCAATTGATTCCACGCCCCATTGTATATAATCTTCCGGATGAGGCCCTCCCCAGTTATACTTTGTGATGCTGTTGGCTCCTAATGTTACTATATTCTTAATCAAATTCTCGTTGGGGGCGCCATGCCCGATCAGTTGAATATGCAGACCGGGAAATTCAGCTTTTTTTGTTTCTTCCCTGAAGTAATCAAGGGCTTCTTTTGTCTTCTCTAACCCACCAAAACTTTTGATAAGGTTATTGATGCTGAATACAGAAAACACAGGTTTGTTGTCAATTTTAAAATAGTTGGGTTGTTTAAAATACTGATTGATTATCCTTTCAACAATTATTTTAAAGTTTTCCAGATCCACAGCACCATCCCAAAGCAATGATGTGTCGTCCTTATATTTATAAACATTCCACATGATATAAAATTTCATTTTCTCATTGTTTTTTGCTTTCAGGAATCCGTTGTTAACGGAGCTTTCCAAAAACGGACCTCCATCGTACCAATACCAATCAAAAATAAAAACATTTACTCCATGGTCGGTGGCAGCATCAATCCATTTTTCCATGACTTTCGGGTCATCGTCCATTTCGTAACCCCACAATGGTATTTTGGGTTGGTAATGACCCTCGAACCTGGGGGTACCTTTTTTAATTATCTCCCATTCTCCAATTTCTTCGGGCCACAATACTTCACGGCTCATTTCTTCATCGTGGCATGACGGCCAGATATAGGCGGCAACATAATATTCTTCACTTACCGCAGAATTTTTCTCAACTATCTTATCTTTTTGTGAAGTGCACTGGTAAATAAAGAATAAGCTTAACAGGCTAAATAATCGTAAGATTGTTTT
>CAZGOR010000587.1:0-1607 GCA_964527875.1 uncultured Bacteroides sp.
CTGAATATAAAGATATCAAACTAAAATATTACATTAATGAATCATTGAAATTCGAGGGTTACCTGAAACCGGAAAACCTGGGCAAAGAATTTTTCAAAGAAGTTTATATTATAAACCTTTCCGCTACCGATGCACTTGCTGACCTGAAAGAGATAAAATTCCTCGATTCGTCTGATCAGATAATTTCCGGGAAACTCTCCATTCTTGAGATAATAAAATATGCTATTGACAGGATAGGAATTGAGCTTGACTTTGATATCCAGCTCAGCACTTACGAAAAAGACCGGATGACCTCCTCCCAGTGTGCTCTTGAAAAAACCTGTATCGATTGCCGGCGCTTCATGGAAAAAGGTGAACCGATGACCTGCTGGAATGTGATAGAAACAGTGCTGAAAGATTTTAATGTCAAATTCAAACAAAATAAAGGCTATTACAAAATAACAAATCATAATGAGCTTGACAGTTATCATTTTATTTATGATTACGCGACACTAACCGAGCAAAGCCGGGCCGCTACGGATAATACCCGGGATCTTTCAGGTTACAATTATGATATTAATGCAGAGATTCAGAAGGTAAGACCTTTGAAATATATCGATATACTTTTTCGAAATAAGGACCTGGGCGATGATGTTACCGGCATGGATCTCGCAGACTGGGATAATATCTGGACACACAGCTTTTATTCGATGAGTCATTCCGGAGGGATTGCTCAATTTTACAGTAATTCCGGTGAAAATGACGATTATATTATACTTACAAGTGATTTCAATGTTGAAAAAGTAACTGATAATGATTATTTGAGAATCAGTTTTGATTTTTTGCTTGTCGAAGTTACTGGTGAAGGGGTACCTTCCATAAAACTCAAGATTGAAGTACAGCGACCCGATGAATCCTGGGGACCGGCGATGTATATCTCATGCTACGGATCTGACTGGCTTCAGTTTCCCTCACAGCAGGATATTGCATCAGCTCTGAAAATAACCGAATCCGGGGATTATAATATTAAGATTTCATTTATCAATGATCCTTACAACCCGACATGGAACTGGGATACGGCAACCTTTAAGGTTAAAGATGTTCATATCACTAAAGTTGTAAATGCACTCGAAGAGTATGATCTTTCAACAATTGCTTACGACAGGAAATATCGACAGGAAACCGGGAAGGGATTCGAGATAATGGAAGTCGAAACACTCTTGGCGGATACTTTGCAGGCAAGTGAAATCGGGGCTCTTCTTTATGATAACGCCGGGTCATGGGTAAATATGCAGCTTTGGAACAGCTATGGATACGAAGAAAATATAAAACTTATCGATCTGTATGCAAGGAATGTGCTGAATAACCGCTATGGTTATAAAGATTTTCTCAGGCTTTCTATTTACGATCCTGAAAATACCATTGACTTTGATAATATCCTGAAAATAAAAAACAAAAACTATGTATTCCTTTCCCATGAAAGAAACCTAAAAAAAGGTATCATAAATGCTGAACTTATTGAACTTCTTACAGACAGGCAGAGTTACAGCACAATATCGGAGATTGCTCTTAACAGTGTAGACGGAGAGGCAATAGCGCAGCAAAATGTAACACTTCCCGTTTCTTCC
>CAZGOR010000588.1:0-1593 GCA_964527875.1 uncultured Bacteroides sp.
CCATGTTCATCATTGCCTTTGGTATCATGGCTCTTGTGGGTATTCTTACTGCCATTGATGCGATAAAAAAATCGATTACAGAAGAATTTGCAAGGATGGGTGCCAATACTTTCACCATTGAAAGCCGGAGCATACATATTCAAATTGGTGATCAGCATTACAGGAGGAGGAATTATGAGCACATTACATACAGGCAGGCCAGAGAATTCAAAGAGTCTTTTGATTTTCCTGCCAATGTTTCTGTCTGGATTTATGCATCCTCAATTGCAACAGTAAAGTATCAATCTGAGAAGACCAATCCTAACATTCCGGTTATTGGTGCTGATGAAGACTATCTGATCACTGCCGGTTACGAAATAGAAAGGGGAAGGAACTTTTCTGCGAGTGAAGTGGAATCGAACCGGAATTATGTATTAATCGGAACGGGGCTGATAAAAAAGTTATTTGATGATGAAGATCCGCTGGATAAGGTGATTGCCATAGGAAGTGGTAAATTTAAGGTGATCGGGATTCTGGCCGAGAGGGGAGCAAGTATGATGGGAGAGGGGGACTTAATTTGTATTCTGCCATATACAACTGTCAGACAGTATTTTTCACAGCCACGAATGCGTTATTCCATTAATGTTATGCCTTTCAATCCTGAATTGTTGGATGTAGCCATTGGAGAGGCAGAAGGATTATTCAGGATTGTTCGCGGATTAGATACTGTCGATGAATCTGATTTCAATATCACTAAAAGTGACAGTCTGGCAAATATCCTGATTGAGAACCTGAAATTCATTGCTATTGCTGCCACAATCATTGGCATTATCACACTTTTTGGTGCAGCAGTTGGACTGATGAATATAATGCTTGTTTCTGTAACTGAGAGAACACGCGAAATTGGTGTCCGGAAAGCGATAGGGGCAAAAGCAAAGATGATCAGGCAACAGTTTCTTTTTGAAGCAATACTGATCGGACAAATGGGGGGTCTTCTGGGGATTATCCTCGGTATCCTGATCGGAAACCTGGTGTCGATGATCATTGGGACATCTTTTATCATTCCCTGGTTATGGATTTTAATGGGTGTGGTTCTGTGTTTCATTGTTGGTGTGATATCAGGATATTTCCCTGCTGAGAAGGCAAGCCGTCTGGATCCTATTATTGCTTTAAGGTATGAGTAAAAAAAGCATTTCATAATTATAATCTGATGAAGCCAATATCAATTAATGCTACTTTCAACACACCTGCCGTTAAATTAAATCCACAGAAAGGTCAGTTTCTGCTTGAGGGAAGATCAATCCCGGAAGATCCGGGTATATTTTATGAACCAATTCTTAACTGGGTTGATGATTATTTTGATAATCCAGCTTCATTAACCCATATCATTATTAAACTTGAATATGTCAATAGTGGTTCCTCAAAATATCTGCTTGAGTTCTTTAGGATTATTGATAAGAATCATCAGGTGGGAAAACATTGTCAGATCAGCTGGTATTATGAAGAGGAAGATGAAGCCATTCAGGATCTTGGAGAACATTATAAAAATACCATCGATGTTCCGTTCGAATTCAAGATTATTGAAGAAGAGGAATGATAAAGAATGATAAAAAA
>CAZGOR010000589.1:0-1576 GCA_964527875.1 uncultured Bacteroides sp.
GTCTCCTTCCGGAAGGGCATCCCGCTCAAATGGTTTGGATAATCTGCTGTGTGAAGGATATGCAACCTTTGCATTACTGGTTATAAAATATTGATCATTCGGATCATCCGGTTTTTCCCTAACCGGAATATGAACGATTTCATTCCCTTGTTCATCATTCACGGTTACATGCAACCATACATCCCTTTCCTCAACAGATCCTGTTGGGAATTTATGTCCTGTAGCATCTGCCTCAACCAGGATTTTGAATTGCAGGGTTTCTCCCTGATTGATTTCATTTTTCTCCAATTGTATTGATATTTTTGCTGCTCCTTCCACAAATTCAGCAAAACCTCCACCAAACCAATGATCGGTATTATGGGGCCTCAGAATTCCCATTTTAGCAGGTTTACCACCCATGGGTTGCATGTGGCAATCCTGGCAAACGAATCCCTTGTGCAGATATACACTTTTAGTATATTCATGTTCTGTTGCTTTAACCCACACACCATAAGGATTGAGTTCGTTGTGACAGGTGGCACAGATAACCGGATCTTCAAATATTTCTGAGGTTTCCGTTTCATGATGCGGCGACCAGGGAAACTCCAGATCACCATGTTTGGCATTAACTTCAGCAGTGGCAAGAGAAATATAATCGTGATTAAAAGGCGGATCATTCTCGAAACCATCAAGTGTATGACAAAAATCACAGAATATACCCCTGTCAGCCCTGGTCTTAAAGCCATCTCCCCTGTTCCAATGATTATCTGGTTTACTGGTTCTCAGAGGAATGTATTCATCACTCAGAAAAGCTGATGGCGAATGACAACCAATACAACCTTCGTGTGTATGCGATACCTCCTCATTAAAACTTATTGACGGAAGAACTAACTGATAGAACTGTTCCTGGAAAAAATCACCTGTAAATCCTTTTGAATGCTGGGATACGTTCCACCTTTCAAACTTATCCCAATGACACCCGGAACATACCAGCGGATCCTCAAAATAAAAATATTCTTTTTTCTGCTCCCTGTGAACATCTATCAAAACTGCTCCTGTCAGGGTGAAAAATAAAATCACTGTTAATAATAATATGGTCATTTTTGTTGCCTTCATATAATCGCCTTAATTAATATTTAAACACTGTATATAAAAAATTGATGATATCTGGAGTATTGGAATAATGGGTTATTGGGATATTGTATTATTGGGATAATAATGCATGTATTTTAAATAAACTTTATGATCTTTTTGCAATTTTCCATCATTCCAGTCCCGACTTATCGGGATTCCAATACTCCACTCCTCAGGTATTAAAAATATTTATATCAATTATCACTATATGTATATTAAAAAAACTCCCACGACAAAATACTCTTCACAACCAAATTATCAGCCGGATCGGTCAGACCAAATCCCACTCCCGCATGCCAGCGGAATTGTTGTTTACTTCCAAAAAAAAGATCAAATGCAGGAAAAATATAATTTTTCTGTTCCTGAAAAGGATTCAAATCATACAACTCTCCCATCTTCATGTAAAACTCCAGACCCGGCTGAAAAGTCAGACTTTCCCGGTAATAGTATCCTCCATTGAATA
>CAZGOR010000590.1:0-239 GCA_964527875.1 uncultured Bacteroides sp.
TGCCTCCCTTTCAATTCAAAATAACTATTGACTAAACCTCGTGTAGAAAAATAATCATCGGCCACACCTCCCTTATATGATAAATGCCAGATAAATCCATCTTTGGGTACTTTGTTTCCGGAAAAAATCGGTAAGCCATCTTCAATAAAACCTGATCCCAGGCCGGTTCCAAGAGTTATTGCTAAGGAACGGCGTACCCTGGATGCTTTCCCGACCCATGCTTCTCCAATAGCAAATGC
>CAZGOR010000590.1:249-1567 GCA_964527875.1 uncultured Bacteroides sp.
CGAACTGGAAAATCTTCAGGTAAATTTAAAAATTCCTTTAGTGCGCTAGTGACATTAAAGCCATACGTATTTTCAAATTTTTTGGTCTTACCATTAAACAATGAAATACCGTTTACATAATCAAATGGGCCTGGCATAGCCAGTCCAATACCCATAATACTCTCAAATCCAACAAACTCTATCGATTTTAAGATGGTACTACCCCAAATCTCAAATATTTCATTTGCACTAGCATGGTTATCGACAGGACTGTTCGATACAGTGGAATGAATGAATTCTCCACTATTCATATTAACAACTGCAGCAGAAATATGTGTTCCGCCAATATCAACTCCTATAGCATATTCTTTTTTCATAATTTAGTTCCTGACAAAAGCTTTGATAGTAGCTATCTTTTCATTTTTACTTTCACCATATGGTGAAATTTTGAAACTTTTTAAAGAAGCCGGAATAATAATGGCTTCAGCAAAATGAATCACGTGAGGTTTAAAATCTCCTTCAGGGCTTTCAATTATTGCCTCTCGGCCTTCAACGAGCATTAAAACATTTACTGAACCATTGTTTTGATGGATTATGGATTCGTTAAACCAGTGTCTCCTGGTTTCAATAAATTCTCTTTTGTGTAAGCCGGTGCGTTCTTCTGTGCAGCCGGGAGTTTCGTTAATAAGATCAATTGTATTTATCAGTTCTTTTTTAGTAAAAGTCGTATCTCTTTTACCATCAATTACATTAGCAGCATGTTCAATGTTAATTGGCCTGGGTTTGCCATCCAGCCCAAGTCTTCCCCAATCCCACAATTTGAAAGTAAAAATGTAAGGAGTCGAACTGATTTCCAGTACCATTGAATTCTTACCCGAACAATGAATGGTACCGGCTGGGATTAAAAAATGATCATGCTTTTTTGCCGGAAACTTGTTAACATAGTTCTCAGCCTCAAATGAGCCTCCATTGTCACGAACTTGTTTTAACTCGGTTAACATCTTATCAATGTCTGCTCCTTCTTTGAATCCAAGGTAAACACTTGCATCATGCCCGGCATCAAGTAAATAATAACTTTCATCCTGAGTATAATGCATTCCGAAATTTTCCTGGATATATGTTGTGTCAGGATGTACCTGCAAACTTAAGTTTCCCCCATCCATAGTATCAAGAAAATCAAATCGAATTGGAAATTCCTTGCCAAAACGGGCCTCTACTGCATCTCCGAGAAGATTTATGCTTTCAAAAAAAACAAGGTTAATACCTGGTATCTCTATCATTTCATCTTCTATTGAAAATAAAAGGCTATTTTCTTCAGGTATACAATTTATGCACCATG
>CAZGOR010000591.1:0-1562 GCA_964527875.1 uncultured Bacteroides sp.
AGAGGTATTAGAAACTCTATTAATACCGGAAATTGTATATCTGCGGCATATCGACATACTTACACAATCTTAATTTATCATCCGGAAAACCCGGATGCACAAATTATTTATTCCCTTGATAATGTATTAATTGATTGTATGCCAAATTTAAAAATTGTTTTACTTGGTGTGAATGGTTTCCTGTCAAATTTTAGATTAGATATTGATTATCCTAACGGACGATTTTCTTTAATACGATAGTTCATGTTTCGTCTGCATAAGATTTCCCGTCCGCTTTTGGCGGACTCTTGATGATGGTTTGGGTGTAGCTCCTGAATTAATTTAGATTGGAAACTGGAATTTCAATAAGAATGTTATTAAAACAAGACTGGCTAGCCGGTATGTTATAAACAATAACGGGAACATGCCAGGATGTTATAAATGCATTGGAAAGGGCAGGGAGGCCGATTGAGAGCAGTTTAACTCGAATCTCATATTTTTTATCAATAATTGTCATATATTTGTCATTATAAGAATGTAAATTGCTTCGTCCGAATTTTATTTTAATAATCTGAAAATCAATATATGTCTGGGAAAGGAACAATTACCGGGTCATGGAAAAGCGGATTTCAGGAAATAAAATGCAGATTGCCTTTAATTATATTTGAGGAAGAAGGCAATCATATATTTTATTGTCCTGCTCTCGATTTAAGTGGATATGGAAGCACAGAAGAGGAAGCTTCCCGTTCATTTAAGGAGGTATTGTCAGAATATTTCAAATATACTACCAATAAAGGTACACTTGCAAGAGATTTGAAAAGACTTGGTTGGACGTTAAGGAAAAGTTTAAAAAAGAAAGCAACACCACCTTCCCTTGGTCATTTGCTCGAAAAAAATGAAGATTTCAGCAGAATATTTAATGAACATGATTTCAGAAAGACTGAAACTGAAATTAGTATGCCGGCGATAGCCTGATGACCAAGCGAATTCAAAATATATCCATTCGGGAATTCAGATCATTTTTATCATTTCACGGGCTTAAAAATATCAGGACTAAAGGAGGCCATGAAGTATGGGCAAAAGAAGATCTTTTGCGCCCGGTAATTATTCAAACTCACATAGATCCGATTCCCATTTTTATTATAAAAAACTGCCTGAGAACCATGAATCTTAAATTAAAGGATCTGCATGATTATTTTGAAAAGAAATAGTTTATAAAAATTATAATTCCGTCTGCATAACTGGCCCCGGTTACCCGGTGCGAGTGATGCTGGTTTAGGTGTAAATAGTATATTCTCTTAATTTATACTGCCTCAAAGAAGGTGAGTGACATTCCCGTATTTTCTTACTTTTCGGAGTAGACTCAAATAGTTTAATTTTGAAATATAAATTAAAAAAGAAAAGAATGAAAGATGAAATGAAAAAATGGGAGAATAAAGAAGGGTTAAGATTTTTAGAAAAGATCGGGGTTAAACCCGGACAGATAGTTTTAGATTTTGGTTGCGGAGTTGGCCATTATACTATTCCGGCAGCTAAAGTTGTGGGTAAGAATGGTAAGGTTTATGGTTTAGATAAAGATAAAA
>CAZGOR010000592.1:0-1554 GCA_964527875.1 uncultured Bacteroides sp.
CCTTCTTATAAGGAAATATTTTTATTTTTTTTCCTTTTCAAAAGCCATTTTATCGCTGGAATTACATGTATTGTTGTACCTTCGTAATCAATAGTTGATTCTTCTTCAAGTGTTATAATTATTGCCTTTTCAACAGTTCCTGTCTTTTTAATTGTTTGTATGATCCCTTCCAATTCTCTTTTTTTTGTTATTGGGTCTGCGAGAGTTGTAGTAACCTGTATTATATATTTGATTTCCTCATTTTCTTTAATAATGAAGTCACATTCTTTCGGCATTTTACTGTAGTATAAATCCTCTCCTCTTCTTTTCAATTCCATAAAAATGCAGTTTTCGAGAAGTCTGCCGATTTCACTGGCTGTCCTGAACGATGTGCTGGTAACCAGTCCATTATCGATACAGTATAATTTTTTTGCTGATGCAAGCTCTTTACTAACAGATCCATAATATTGTGTCAGGTGAAAAAACAGGAATATTTCTTCGCACCATTCATGAATCTTATAAAGATAGTCTTTACTTATTTCGAAACCTGCACTTTTAAGCTCAAGGTATGTTTTATGCACTGATGCTTCTTTTGCAATATTTGTCAATCCTTTTTTAATATATGCTTTAATGGCCTCATGGTTTTTTGCATTATATCGTTCAATAATATCACGGTAAATCATTACATCAAGATATGATTTAAAGATCTTTTGTCTGACACTTGATTCCTGCTCTATAGTTTCCGGATACCCTCCCCTCTGAAGGAATTCTTCAAAGCTTGTGCGTATGATTGCTTTATCCCTTGTAGTGAATTGTTTTTCAGGATTAATTTTTTTATGGGTAAGATATTCCCTGAATGAAAAGGGATAAACCTCATAACTGATAGTCCGCCCCCTCAGAGCAGTTGATATCTCCCGGCTTAAGAACCGTGCGTTTGATCCTGTCAGAAATATATTCCTGCTCTTCGTCTCATGCAAACGTCTGACAAATTTCTCCCATCCGGGCATTTCCTGAATTTCATCGAAGAAATACCAGCAATCCGCGGGATAAAGTTCAGGGTAAAGCTCTGTATGAGCTATCAGAAGCTGTTCAAATGACTCCGTTTCCCTGGGTATACGTTCATCCTCAAAATTGATGAATACTATCTGTTCAATTTTAATACCCTTTAATAGAAGTTTCCTGATCAACTGTTTAATAAGAGTTGTTTTACCTGCCCTTCGACTACCAATAATGGATATGATCTGACCTGATTCAACAGGTACATCAATTTCCCTGGGTGTGGTTTCTTTCAAAGGTTCCTGATAAAACTCACTCAGGATGCTTTTAAAAATATCAATTGACATATTTCCTTCTTTTAATGAACAAATATAATCATTTTTTCCTTCTTATAAGGAAATATTATCATTTTTTATTTTATAATCAAAAAATAAAATATAATGCATACACCATGACACAGAACACCTGGAAGGCAAAATTGGCAACAACAAAGAACTCATTAAAAAAAATTATATTTTTGCACCGGAGAAATGGCAGACCAGCCTTCACTAAAGTTACGGCTGGCAAAGGTGGTTTCAT
>CAZGOR010000593.1:0-1504 GCA_964527875.1 uncultured Bacteroides sp.
CTGAGTATGTGATTGAATATTATTATTTATTTATTAATTTACACGACATAAACCCATTCATTCCGGAGACAAAGATAGGGACAACGGTTTTCTGTACACCAAATAAACACTATGTTCAGAAACTATCTTAAACTAACCATCAGGGACCTGATGTTAAACAAAGGTTATTTCATTATTAATCTTCTGGGATTGATTATTGGGATTACCGCTTTTATCCTGATTATATTATGGATAAAAGCTGAAACTTCTTACGATAAATTTCACGAGAATGCTGATAACATTTACAGGATTGATTATTTACTGTATGAAGAAGGTGTTATTGAACAGCATTCTGCATCGGGATCGCACGGTGTGGGAAGAGAAATAATGAACGCTTTTCCCGAGGTTCTGGAATATACACGGTTTTATCGTACTGAAAGTCTTGTAAAATATGGAGACCAGACCTTTAAAGAAAGAAACGTCTTTTATACACAATCATCCTTTTTTGATCTTTTTTCATTTCCTCTTTTAATGGGGAAAGCGGACACTAACCTTCTGTCCCTGAATCATGCTGTTATGACAGAAGAAACCGCCAGGAAATATTTCGGCGATGAAGATCCGATGGGGAAATTAATTACTGTTGATGGTGCCGTTGATTATGAAATAACAGGGATTGTCAAATCCATTCCTCAGAATTCTCATTTTAAATTTGACATTCTGCTTTCGTATGATAACCTGATACAGAGTTCCAGATATTGGGATGATTCTTGGGTGAGTGAAAGGGTTTATTCTTACATCCTCCTGGCTCCGGGTGCAGATGTGGAAGCATTACAGGCCAAGCTGCCACAGATACCCGAAACCTTCATAGGGGATTTTATGAAAAGAGCCTTCTTCCTGATTGAATATAAACTGGTTAAGCTTACTGATATTCATTTACATTCATCTGTAAGTAACGAACTGGAAGTCAATGGCAGCTACCGGAATGTTTATTCACTGGGGATCATTGCTTTACTGGTATTGCTGATTGCATTTATCAATTATATCAATCTTGCCACATCACGTTCAGTTGAAAGAGCTCATGAAGTAGGTATCCGTAAAGTATCGGGAGCATTAAAGAGAGATCTTATTTTCCAGTTTTTGACAGAGTCAGCATTATTGAACCTGATTGCGCTAATCGTAAGCTTTACCGGTGTATTCCTTTTGCTTCCTTTCTTTAAACAGGTGATGCAAAGTCCGTTACAGATTGGTTATTTAACCATTTTACTTCTCTTTTTTATTCTGCTGGTATCGGGAACATTATTCACCGGATTCCTGTCTTCCATATACATTTCACAGTTTGATACCAGCCTTGTTCTGAAAGGAAAAATTCCAACCGGATCGAAATGGATAACCCGGCTTAAGAATTATCTTGTGGTTTTCCAGTTCACTATTTCCGTGATCCTGATTATCGGAACAATCACCATTTACCGTCAGGTTAAATTTATGCGCCATCATGACCTGGGATTTAACCCTGAAGGGTTAATCA